>CAIPQK010000079.1 GCA_903867185.1 uncultured Candidatus Nemicrothrix sp.
CCTCACAACCAAACTCGTCATGGTGCCCGTGCCGCCATTGGCATCGAATGACACTGTGGAATTCACCGGAATCGTCGTGGTCGTCGAGGGGATGACCACCACCATGTTCTGATTCGTCTCAGCCGCCCCGACCACCGGGGTGCTAGCCACCAACGCAATTCCAAGCGCGACGAAGAGCGCGACAAAAACCCCAATGAGGGCGTGTCGGACTCTGGTCAGCAACACTCGGGCGGTACCACCTGGCTAGAAGAAATCTACGTCCTACAAATCTCCCAAAACGAGGTGAACTCTGGCCGAACACAAAGCGACATTGAAGCATCATGGGCAAGAATCCTGACCGCAGGATTCCGCCTACGATCAGCAAATGGATGCACAGGAATGGATTTCGACCTTCGCCACCCGACTCGGCCTCGAGCCGATTCCTCAGGCCGATATTGACGCGCTACTCGACCTCGCCAGCGTTGCAGCCCACACCTCAGAACGCCTTGCTGCCCCGCTCACCTGTTACCTCGTCGGCCAAGCCGGCATCAGCCCGACAGAGGCAAAAGCAATCGCTGACGACATCGCCGCCGACTGAGAGCAATCAGCCCAGGAACTTGACCATCCGGCGATGCTAGGCAGAAGTGTTCAGTTCGGTGGCGGAACGCACTCGACGCAACCCTGCCGAACGCAATCGATGCACAAGTTCGCGTGACGCAACTGGTTGCGCGCCCAAGCCGATCGCTCGCTCCCGATACTCGGTAGGAACGTCGTAGTGATCGCCCTGAAATGCACGCCGGGGAATACCAAGACGTTCCGCGAATGCGTGGAGTTCCTCAAAGCTCGTATCACTCACGAGATGCGCCCACTTTCGACCTTCAAACGGCCAAATCGCAGCATCAACAAGAACGGTCACGACTCGACGCTACCGGCCATGTCATCGGGAAGGACCCACACCTTTCGTGGAAGTCGAGCAACATCAAACCGTTCAATAAGTTCCTCAAGAGACGGCTGTTCATTTTGTTCGCTCAGCCCCAGCGAGTGAGCAAACAACGAGCGAACTTCTGCAGGGCTGCGTCCCATTGCTCGTTGATCGTCAAGTGTCACCGCTCCATGGCGCTTCGCCAATCGTTCACCATCGGGGCCAAACACCAGCGGCACATGGAGATAGTCAGGAATCGACACGCCCATGAGTCGAGCGAGATGGATCTGCCGTGGCGTGGTTTCCAGAAGATCATCGCCGCGCACGACTTCGCCAACTCCTTGTTCAGCATCGTCAATGACCACTGCGAGGTTGTACGCGGGCGTTCCGTCAACACGACGAATCACGAAGTCATCGATCTCGCCCTCGAAAACGCCAGCAAGGCGATCGGTGAAGGACACCATTGCACCTTCGGATCTGAGGCGAAGTGAAGGAGTGCGTCCCGAGGCTTCGCGTTCTTGACGACCAGCTTGATCAAGCGTGCGGCAGGTTCCTGCATACGAGCCCGTTGGTCGCGCTCCATGCGGAGCGGCAATTGATTCCGATGCTTCCGCCAACACCTCACGTCGGGTGCAATAACACGGGTAGGTCAGATCGTTAGCAATCAAATGATCGATTGCGTCCCTATACAACTCCGCTCGTTCCGACTGGCGAACAACCTCGCCATCGTGATCAAGCCCAAGCGCGTGCAAATCTCGAAGCGCTGAAACCTCATGTTCAGAGCGACATGCAACCCGATCCATGTCTTCGCTGCGATAAAGAAACTGCGATCCGCTCGATCGAGCAGCCAACCACGCAATGAAAGCCGTACGAAGATTGCCGAGATGCAATGTTGCCGTTGGACTCGGTGCAAACCTTCCGTCAGCCATCGCGGTCAGACGACTCGCGCTCAGAGACGGGTCTGAATCTCAGACCAAAGTGACTCATACGAACGAGCAGCGCGGCTGCCCTTTCCGTAAGAACCAATCGGTTCGCGATGCACGCCCATGCGCTCGATGTCGGTCGAGTTCGGGATAGTTCCCTCGAGCATTTCTGGATGCGCGGTGCGCAGTTCGGTCATAAACCGTCGGTGCAGACGCTTATGCCGGTCTACCATCGAGAAGAACCCAAGAATTTTAAGTTCGCGCACCATGTCGGGATTCTCTTCGACAAAGCGGTCGAGTTGTTCATAGGTGCGCAATGAAAGCGTGGTGGGAATAGTGGGGACCAGCAACGCGTCGGCGGCCCGGAACACGCTCTCGGATGTGAGCGAGATGCTGGGCGGACAGTCAAGAAAGATGTAGTCGTACTCGTGAGAGACCTGCTGCAGTGCACGACGGATTCGAGCCAGTGGCTTCTTGGCATCGTCGAGCCAGAGGTCGAGGTGTCGATACGAGAAATCTGCGGGAACAAGATCGAGGTTGTCGAAATCGGTGGCCTTAATGGCATCGCCCAGTTCGATAGAACCGCGAACGATGGCTTTTCCGCCACCCTTCACCTTAGGCTTCACCCGAAAATAGAACGTGGCA
>CAIPQK010000080.1 GCA_903867185.1 uncultured Candidatus Nemicrothrix sp.
AGCGATGAGTTGCCCACCGAAACAGATGCCGAGGACGGGCTTGCCGCTCGTGACCGCCTCGCGCACAAACTCGAGTTCTGGCGTGAGCCAGTTGCCGATACATGCGTCATCCCATGCTCCCCACGGCGCACCGAGCGGGATGATGAGGTCGTAGTCATCGAGAGGGGGGAAAACAAAGTTGACGTTGGGGTTGCGGAAGCTCTCTTCGGGCACCACGAGAATCTCTTCGACTTCATAGCCGTGGTGACGCAGCCGCTCGGACACGGGACCGGTTGGGCTGACGTGGTCATGTTGAATGAAGAGTGCCTTCACGGTGTGCTCCTTTACATGTGCAGATTGCACGTATTACGTTTTCACTACAAACATTTGTTTTTCGATTCTAGAGACTATTATTTCGTTTGAGCCCTAACGAAATTGTTACAAAGGAGTATCAATGTCTCACGACCTCATCGCGCTACGCGATTCATTACAAGACCAAGGGATTGACGTCCTTCGCTTCATCTATGCGGACGTCCTCGGCATCGCTCGGTCAAAAGACGTACTTGTCAGCCAATTGGACAAAGCGGCGCACAACGGCCCCGCCTTTTGCCAAGGAGTCTGGGTCACCACGACGGGTGGCGACGTTCTCGACGCCGTGAACATCGCGTCAGACGGTTTGCAAGACCTCATCAGTTCCATCGAACCCGACACCATCACTCCCCTTCCCTTCGAACCTGGCGTCGCGTACGTCATTGCCGATGCCCTCAATCCAGACCGATCGCCGAACCTCATCTCGCCGCGAACCGTTCTCAAGAAGGTCATCGACGACTACAACACCCTCGGTCTCCAGCCCGTCGTTGGTCCAGAACTCGAGTTCTACATCGCGAACATCAAAGAAGACGGTGGATACGAACGGTCGCTCACGCGAACAGGTCGGGTATACACGACCGGAACCTTGGTGGACCCGGACGGAACGTTCCTTCACCTCATGCGAATGCTCGATCAGATGAACATCGGTGTTTTTGCGGGAAATCACGAGTTCAGTCCAAGCCAGTACGAAATCAATCTGTGGCACAGCAACGCGCTCGACGCCGCCGACCGAACGTTCTTCTTCAAAACTGCAATCAAAGACGTCGTCGCCCAGGAGGGCCAGCACGCCACCTTCCTCGGCAAGCCCTGGAGTGATGAGGGTGGAAGCGGATTCCACCTGCACTTCTCGGTAACCGACATGGATGGCGTCAATAAAATGCATGACGGAACCGGCCAGTTGTCCGAGGTCGCTCGTCACATGATTGCAGGCGTTACCGCCAATGCGAACGCACTCACCGCTCTGACCAACCCGACCGTGAACGCTTTCAAGCGCCTCGGTCCAGACACCCTCGCCCCGTTCCGCGCAAACTGGGGCTACGACAACCGTTCCTGCATGGTCCGAATTCCACCGGAGCGCGGCCAGGGGACGCGTCTTGAGGTTCGAGTCGGTGACGGCGCGGCGAACCCGTACCTCGTCATCGCCGGTGTCCTCGCGGCGGCTCTGGACGGGATCAAGCGAAAGCTCGACTGCCCCGACGATGCCGTCGGCATGGCCTACGACAACGAGTCCGCGCCGGAACTCCCCGCGACGCTGGGAGCCGCGCTCGACGCACTCGAGGCGAACGCTCACCTTCACGACCAGATGTCGAAGGAGCTCGTCGAGGTCTTCCTCGTCATGAAGCGTGATGAAGTCGCCCGCTACGAAGCGGCCGTCAAGGACCACTCAACGCGCGACGTTACTCAGTGGGAAATCGACGAGTACTTCGCCGACTATTGAGTGGGATTCGAACCCCAACCGTGTGTTCCGTAGTTAGGCGGCTGCGTTTCCCCCTACTTAGAAAGACGACGCCGAAAGCGCACCGTGGCGGCGACTGGGGTCGGTCTTAAAAAACCGTGGAAGTAACATCGGTAAACATCCGTGCTGATTAGAGATACGCTGGCGCGTGTCTGCAGCGTCGTCATTTCCGCACGATAACGCTGTTGTGTTGAGCAACGAGAGATGCTCATGGCTCACTCCGGTTCTCCAGCATTGAGCCTGTTTTTTCGACGATGGCCAATAACTCGTTCACATCATCCAATGTCGTTCGGAAATTTGTAAAGCAAGGTCGAAGAACTGTCTTTCCATCCACAACTGCACTAGTGACGTACGCATCACCATCTACCTGCATTTGTTTCGCGATATCGGAATTGTGTTGATTTACCGAGCCGTGCATCGGCAACCTCCTAAATGGCACAATCGAAAGTTGCGGTTCGACAACCAGTTCAAGATTGGGGGTTTCGTTGACCATTGCGGCTAACCGTTGCGCGAGTTTGACGTTGTCTTCAAGTGCAGCGCGGATGGCGTCTGCCCCGTGTGCCCTGAACGCGACCCACAGTTTCAAGGACCTGAATGGTCGTGAATACTCGAGGGTTCGATCAACAGGGTTCTCGTCGGCATCGACCATGTACGATGCGGCGTGACCAAAAGTCGCGAGCAATGCTTCATTGTTTCTCACGAGCAGTACACCGCAGGCCTTGGGGACGAACAGCCACTTGTGCGCATCAATGGTGGCTGAATCGGCGAGGCTGATTCCATCGAACAATGCGCCGGCTGTGGCCGTAGCGGCTGCCGGTAGCCCATATGCGCCGTCAACGTGTAACCAAACCCTATTACGTTTGCAGACATCCGAAATGGCTCTAATCGGGTCGACGGCACCGGTTAGCGTTGTCCCTGCGGTTGCAACAACAGCTACGGGAACAAAACCGTTGGCGATGTCAGCCTGAATCTGGGATTCCAGGACGCCAACATCCATGCGCCGGTTTTCATCGATGGGAATTGCTCTGACCGCATTGGATCCCAAGCCCAATAGTTCCGCCGAACGGTCAACGCTGGAATGTGCTTCGGCACTGATGTAGAGAGTCCCTTTGCCGTTTGAACCTGTTTGTCGCGTTCCGGGGAGCGCGTGTTCACGAGCCACCGCAAGCGCGGTCAGATTGGACAACATACCGCCGCTCGTGACCACACCGTGTGTTGCGCCAAATCCCACGAACTCCGAAACCCACTGGATTAACTGTTGCTCTACCATCGTTGCAGTGGCGGCGACAGATGCCATGTTCACATCATGTGACGCCGACAACGCTTCCGCCAACACTCCAACTTCAAGTCCCGATGAGCCGACATACCCAAAGAAGCGAGGACGGCTCTGGGCAAGGCTTTCATCGAGGAAGCACTCCGCCTCTCGTAAGGCAGAAATTGCACCAATGCCGTCACCAGGGAGGCCCCGCGACAGGAGCTCCAGCGAACTCGCGCTGGTCGGCGGTTGGCCCGGTCGAGCTGAATCGAAGCCCTCCCACGCGGCCCGCAAAATCTCGAATGCGGTTTCCAACGCAGCAACGCGTTCGTGGCCCAATGAAAGAGGTGACGGCTTCATCGTCCGGCCTCTGAGCGCTTGAAATTGTGTTTGCTGACTTCTTGAGCGGACCGTTGTTTTGCCTGATGCTCGTGGGGTGGCAGGTTCAACATTTTTCTTGGCTTTCTCTCGTTGGCGCGGAAGTTCGTATTCAGCAACGGTAAAGCTCTAGGATTACGCAATCGTCCAACCGCTTCCCCACCGCGACAAAGAAGTAGTTGTTGATGTCAGTCCTCGCCGCTGGGGCAGTGAGCCGAATGCCTGTTCGAAAATACACTTCGCCATCAACACCCACAATGCGAATTCCCGACGACTCAACTTCGACGCGTTCACCGGTATCTAATTGGAGAACGTAGTGGGCATCGACAGAAATCCGGCCGTCGACATCCACCCACTGCCAGTCGGCACCACCTGGAACAATAGTTCCGACCCCGATTTGGCCAGCCACTGTTCCCCCTCGAAGCGGGACCATACGGCGTTGCCCAACGGGGTGGCCCTCGATTTCGACGATTGGATCGACGTCCACTTCAAAACGTGCGAATGGCTCCGCCGACACCATCACTTGTCGACCACGTCCGAGGAATATGTTGCATCCCACGTTGTGCGAGCGTTGAGAATCGCAGGATCAAATCCCGCGACCGACTTATACCGGGCTGCGATTTGCGTGCGCTCATCTATCGAAATAACATCGTCGATTTCTTCGAAACCTTGCGGTGCGCGCTCATGAACAATTTGCATCACGATCTCAGGGCCCATTTCGCGATTAGCAAGCTGGATTGCGCGAGTTTTGGGAAGTCGTTCACTTTCGTACCATGCGAGAGCCTCGTCAACCGGTTTTGTTGCCAGCGCAAAAGACAAGACGCGCGCATCGATAATCGCCTGGGACGAGCCGTTCGAACCGATTGGGAAGGTGGGATGTGCTGCATCACCGAGGAGTACAACGCGCTCACGAACCCAAGAATTGAGGGGGTCGCGATCTGACATTGGATACTCCAAAACCGTTTCTGCCGCGCTGATGACATCGGGGACATCAAACCAGTCGAATTTCCAAGATTCGAATAATGGAAGGAATCGCTCAACGGGAACCGATCTGTTCCAGTTGGTCTGAAGATCATCCATCGCTGGATCAATATTTTCGGCAATCCAGTTAACGAGTTGAAGCCCATCCGAATCGACGGGTTTCAACGGATACGCCACAAACTTCGTCTGACGATGACCCGCCATGAACATCGATCGACCCGAAAGAAAAGGCGCGATTCGCGACGTTCCCCGCCACAGAACCGCTCCATTCCAGATGGGTGGCCCCTCGGTCGGATGCCACAACGCGCGCACAGCCGAATGGATTCCGTCCGCCGCGATGACGACATCAGCGGTGTATGAGCCGGTAGATGTGATGACGCGATGACCCGGCCCGTGCGACTCGATGGCGGTCACGCGGGCATCCGTCACAATCGCGCTATCCCCGAGTCTCTCTCGAACCACTCGGGCAAGCATGGTCTGAAACTCGCCTCGATGAATAGAGAACTGGGGCCAGTGATAGCCCGCATCGATACCTCTGGGCTCACTCCAAATCGTCTGACCAAACTCGTTTACGTAGGTGAGGTCGGCCGTTCGGACTGCCATCCCGTCAAGCTCATCGAGCAGCCCAAGTTCGGTTAGTTCGCGTACGGCATGAGGAAGAAGGTTGATGCCGACGCCTAGCGGGCGAATCTTCGGTGTCGCTTCGAGACAGGTCACATCTCTGATTCCGCAACGATGAAGGGATAAAGCCGTTGCGAGCCCTCCAATCCCTGCTCCGGCGATGACTACTTTCATGTCTCCCTTTCGACTGCAGATTTGATGACGTCCTGAGAGTCCTCGCGGGAAACCAGCGAGAACTGTCGGCCACCCGGAACCGACTCGATAAGCCGTCGCGTGTAGTCCCGTTGTGGGTTCGAAAAAACATCTCGCACGCGTCCGTGTTCGACGACTTCGCCGTGAAGAATGACAACGACTTCTTCGCAGATCTGATTGACCACGGCAAGGTTATGCGAAATAAAAATCACGGTCAGGTTCAGGCCATGTTTGAGATCGCGCAGGAGCGAGAGAATTTCCGCCTGAGTCGAAACATCAAGTGCCGACGTGACTTCGTCGGCGATAATCACGTCTGGTCGAACAATGAGCGCACGAGCGATGGCAATGCGCTGACGCTGTCCGCCGGAGAACTCGAACGGGTATTTCGACGCGACCGATGGATCGAGAGCCACTGCAGCAAGGGCCGCATCTATCTCCGCTTTGTGCCGCGAAACCCTCGCCCTGATGGGGTCGATCGCCTCGGCGAGCGTCTGACCGATGGTCAGGTGCGGGTCTAAAGAAGAATAGGGATCTTGAGGGATTAGCTGGATGCGCCGACGCACGCTCGCCCGTTCGCGACGAGAAGCTCCGCCCAGGTTGATGCCGTCGAAGACCATTAGCCCTGCATCTGGGCGGTGGAGTCCAACCAACGTCTTGGCAATCGTCGACTTTCCCGAACCAGATTCCCCCACGATGCCCAGCGTCATTCCCGCGTCAACACTCAAGCTAACGTCGTGGAGAACGCGAGCCGTTTGAATGCCATGGCCGAGCGTGACAGTCAAGTTTTTCACCGCCAAAATCGGTGCTGTGCGACCCGCCATCACGCGCCACCACCCTTCGAGGAACGACGATCCAAGGCGACGTCAAATTTCGGGGTCGCCGCGAGAAGTTCCCGGGTGTATTGGTGCGAGACCTTTCCTTTTGACAGTTCATCGCCTGTGAGACGCTCGATAACCTCGCCGTTCTTCATCACGAGAACGCGGTCACAGAGAGCCTGAACGACAGCGATGTCGTGCGAAATGAAGAGAATAGCGGTCCCATTGTCTTCATTGATTTTCTTGAATTGGCGGAGAACGTCTGCCTGCACCGTAACGTCAAGAGCCGTAGTGGGCTCATCCGCAATAATCAGTCGTGGTTCTGTCACCAGCGACGCGGCGATAATCGCCCTCTGCAACATCCCGCCCGAAAGTTGGAACGGATGCTGCTGCATGACCGATTCGGGGTTTCTCATTCGCATGTCACGAAGGCCGTCCACGAGCACCTGCCGAGCCTTTCGACGGCTGAGTCCCATGTGCACGCGCGCGACCTCGGTGACCTGGGTTCCCATACGTAATGCAGGATTGAACGTTGTCCCGGGATCTTGATACACGAGTCCGATTTCCCGGGCCAATCTGGCTCGATTACGGAATGACAAGACGTCGATGTCACCTATGCGCATGACGTCGGCCTCGGTCGTCACGCTGTCAGGGCTCAATTGAGCAAGAGCCATGGCCGTCATCGACTTTCCTGAACCCGACTCACCAACAAGTCCAAGGATTTCTCCCGAAGCGATGTCAAGATCGATGCCCCTAACAAGCTCGGTTCCGTTAGCAGCCGTGACCCGCAAGCACTTGACCTCAACGAGTGACGCGGTCTGGTTTCCGTTCCGCGCGATCACCCGATTTGGGGAGCGATGTGCAGCGGGTTGAGTTCCCCAAGGGTCGAATCTCTGCGCTAGCCCATCACCGGTCAGCATGGCCGCAACGCCGGCAAAAATCAGCATGAACGACGGGGCGAGTACTTGCAGAGGCTGTGAATAGATGGCCGGCAATCCCTCATTGAGTAATCGACCCCAGTCGTAGTCTGGGCTTTGCACGCCCAAGCCCACAAACGAAAGGCTGGAAATTTCGAGAAGAGAGAGCGCGAAGCTCGAGGCAATGAGCACCAGGAGTGGGCCGCCAATATTGGGCAGCAAATGGCGGGCGAAAAGCTGCCACGGGGGGACGCCTAACAGTCGCGACGTGCTCATGAAGTCGCGGCCCATCACTGGAGCGACCATGTTGGACGTGATGCGCGCGAAGCTCGGAATCCCTGCGACACCAATTGCAATTACTGCCGACGACGCCGATGGGCCGAGAATTGCAGCAATAACCAGAGCCAACACCAGAGCCGGAAACGCCACCGTCGAGTCCACGATTCTCAAAGTCGTCTCTCGAAGCCACCGTGGGCCAACCCACACCATCCCGCCAATTAGGACGCCGAGCACGACCGAAAGAAGTGTGGCACCCAAAGACATCAGCATCGTAAGACGAGCCGCGACCAGGGTTCTCGCGATGATGTCCCTGCCAAGGTCATCGGTACCGAACCAGTGCGTGGCGGACGGTTCTGCACGCGACTCCGACGATAGCGTGTTCGCTGCATCTGACAAGAAAACGGGCGCCATGATTGCGATGGCAACAAGCACGGCAAACATGCCGAGTCCCCACACGAGCGACGCGGGCACATGCCTCTCTCTCGACTCAGTCATGACTTGACGCCCCTAACGTGCGGGGATCAATGAGACCCAAGACAACATCGATAAGAAGATTGATGAAAATGGCGATCAGGCCGATGGTCAGGACGATTCCCCTGATGACGGGAAAATCACGATAGATGATTGCCTGCACAACCTCGAGACCAAGTCCCGGCAGGCTGAAAACCGTCTCGATGATGATTGCCCCACCCAAGAGGCCCGACAAAATGAGACCCGTCAGCGTAAGTGTGGACGCCATCAAGTTCGGAAGTGCGTGACGTATGTAGAGTCTTGAGTTACTGATGCGGTGGCCCCGAGCGGTTCGCACAAAGTCCTGCTGCAGCACTCCGTAAGTCTCTTGCCGAACTACACGCGCGACGGCAAACGTTGGGCCCAGCGCAAGGGCGGCGATGGGAAGTACGAATGTTGTCGGTCCGGCGGAACCACCCGGCGGGAGCACCTTGAGCCAAATGGCAAACACGAGGATAAGAATCGTGGCCGCAACGTAGGCGGGGAACGATGCGAGAAATCCTGCAATGGCGCCGAACGCTGTACCAATTACGGGACGTCGACCTCCTCGTGTGAGCACGCCAACGGCCATGCCCAACGGAATAGCGACGACAAGCACAACGGCAATCGAGCCAAACGCGATGGTAGCCGTATACGGCAATTTAGTGAAGATTGTTGAAAGCACGGGTGTTTGATAGTGGAAACTGGTGCCCAGATCAAAACTGGAGAGCCCCTGCAGATATGTCCCGAATTGTTGCACCAACGGGGTGTCGAGATTGAGCTTTTCACGCATTAAGGCAATCGACTCTGCCGTCGCTCCCGGACCAAGGATCGCGATTGCCGGATCCCCCGGAATCAATGGGACGATTGCGAACGTCAAAATAATGAGAAAACTGATCGAGAGGATGAGTCCACCCACGCGGCGAACAGCAAAGCCACCCCAAGGACTCCTGAAAAAGTCGCGCCATCCACGGATGCGGCGGGTAGGTGCTTTACTGTTCGGCCGGGGTTGACTCATGTCCCCGCTTCCACGCTAACGCCGAGTGGAGCGCGCCTGAGATCCCACCGGAACGCGGGTTCCATCTCAGCACTGAGTCGAATAAGTGTGGCCTCATCGAAAGGGCCGCCAACCAGCTGCGCGCCTATTGGCATGCCGTTTTCTCCGGTGTGCACCGGGAGCGATATCGCGGGAAGACCAGCGATGTTAACAAAGCTCGTAAATGAAATCGTCTGGTTCTCAATCTGGCGCGGACCCCCGGGATTATTGTTGGCCTCATCGTAAACCACACCGACACGGGACGTTGGCGTGGCCGTAGTGGGCGTCAGCAGCACGTCAAAGTCTCTGCCCCACGCCGCGACGACTTGCCGCGTTTCCCACTGAAGCTGGTTTGCTACGGCGACATACTCTCCCGCGTGAAAAGTGGTCCCGCGATCAAATCGGTACTTGATGTAGGGGTCTAACAAGTGTGCATTGGCGTGGTCGAAGGGCGTCGCCCACACAGATGCGCTAATGATGAGATCCGCAAAGCCACGAAGTGCCTCTTGGCTAAACAAGAACGGAGTTACAGGTTCGACCCGGTGGCCGACATGCTCAAGTGCTTTCGCTAAAATTTCGGCGGCTGCAATGCACTCGGCATCAACATCCATTCCGGTCGGAGGCGTGAGGAGAAGGCCGATTCGCAAGCGCGGGCCCTGCGCGGAGAGTTCTTCGACATAGGGGCGCTTCGGTGTCGGAGCTGAGTACCATCCGAGGGGGTCGCTTTGAGCGAGAACGTCGAGCATTGCCGCCGTATCACCAATCGTGCGAGCGACGGCACCTTCCGTGACGGACTGCTCCCAACCGCGAACATCATTGGGTACTCGTCCGCGGCTCGGCTTTAGTCCTACAAGACCTGTCGCAGAGGACGGCACTCGAATTGATCCTCCGCCGTCAGACGCGTGCGCGATCGGGGCCATACCCGCGGCAACCGCGGCTGTCGCTCCGCCTGACGATCCGCCCGACGTGAAATCGAGATTCCACGGGTTGCGCGTCTTCCCCCAACGCTGGTTCTCGGAAACCGTGAGAGGCCCAAACTCGGGACTATTTGAACGACCGAAGAGCACAAATCCAGCATCCTCGATGATGTCAACGGTAACTTCGTTTTCCTCAGCTGGTTCCAGACCGACCGCCATCGAACTGATCGTAGCGGGTTGTCCCTTCACCGGAGTGAGGTCCTTTATGGGGATGGGAACGCCCTCGAACGGGCGAGTCGGTTCTCCTGAAGCAATGCGCGCGTCGGACGCGGCAGCCCGGCGCAACACGTCTTCCCGGTCCATCCACACAATCGCGTTAACCTGTGGATTCAGCGCTTCGACTCGACCAAGGAAAAACTCGACCGTCTCAACGGCACTGACCTGCCGTGTGCGTAACAGCGTGGCCAGCTCCGTCGCGGAAATGAATGGGTCAAAAATGATGAGCTCCTTGAATCAGTGGTGAGAAGGAGTGGTGGCCGACCTCTAGGCCGACCACCACTCGCCGTACTATCCGACGATCCGGAAGATCGGGTCGTCGAGGGCACCACCTAGCATCCGAACGGTGAAACCTGGGCGCTGAACGTAGATGAACGCGTCATTGATCAGCGGAAGGGTGTCAGAGTTCGAAATCAGCGCATCCGCCGACTTGTTCAGTGCGGCGCAACGTTCTTCTTCAGTCGCTGCGTTTAGCGACTGTCCGAACGCTTCATCGGCAACCGAGTTGTAAACGGCTCCCACGTTTCCTCCGCCATCAGCTACCGTCGGTCCGACGAAACTCATCAACGGGCTCGTCAGAGATCCCAAGAAGTCAAGATCCGCGTACATCGTCAGATCCCACGCGTCTGGCTGGCCATAGATCTTGCCAATCCACGTACCGACGTCGGTGTTATCAATATCGACTGTCGCACCCGCTGCACGCAAAGCTTCGGCGATGTACTCGTTTCCAGCTCCCGCAGGCCCGGCAATGTTAGGAGCAACGAAGCGAATCTTCACACCGGTCAGGGCTTTCGTTGCTGCCGCAACGTCCTGTGAAGGAATGAGTTTGTTCTCGGCCGGAGCGCAGGGGACCGTCTTGGCAACGAGGGTTGTCAAGACTTCACCGGTTCCCTGTGACGTAACGGTCTGGAAGTTGTCACGGTCAATCGCCTGGATCACACCCAATCGAACGACGGGATCAGTAAACGGGCTTCCCTCGCGTTCGTTGAAGACCAAATAGAAGTCTGAGAATCGGTTAACGGCAATTTCGTAGCCATCCATGCCGCTGAACCGATCCATCGACGATGCCTGAATCTTGCCGATGTCAAGCTGACCGCCGATAACCAAGTTGGACGTCGCCGTTGAGTCGGGAGAAACAATGTACTCGAGTGTCTTGGCCGGCTTTCCCGCGATGTCTGTGGTCCACGTGGGCCATGCGTTGTAATCGCTTCGGAGTGAGTAGGTGTAGCTCACGCCTGCCTCCGACTTTTCCAGCACGTAGGGGCCTGATTCGCTGCCCTTAACCGTGCCAGCGGCCAATCCGGCCGGGTCCGCCAAACCTGCGGGGCAAATGATTCCCGTAGTCGCCACACTCAGACCGTCCACCATGCTGGTCCACGGCGTTGGAATATCAATCGTCACCGTTCCTGCGGCGTCATCAGCCGTGATGGTCGGGGTGTTTCCACCACCAAAAGCCTGAATTTTAGACAAAGCCGAGTTCTCGGGTCGCGCCAAATAATCAAGAGAGTTCTTGACGATGGTGGGTGTGATCTTCGTTCCGTCTGAGCACGTAGCGTCAGTACGGATAGTGAAGACGGCCTGAGTCGGCGTCGAAGTCCACTCCGTCGCGAGACCACCCACGAGCCCAGAGTCATCCTTGCGGACCAGTGTGTCGTACGAGGTCCGCGCAAGGAGGAAATCTGGTAGCGACATCGTCATGGATGGATCAAACGTTGACGGAATGTCAATCGTGGTGCGTATTGTGTCGGTCGATTCGGTGGTCGTGCCGGCACATCCGGTCAAGAGGAGTGCGGTAGAGGCGGTGATTGCGGTCACTCCAGTGAGCAACGTGGATCTTTTCATCGTGTTCCTTTCATGTTGATTTCTTGGCTAGACATTTACTGCAGAACTTCAAACACGTCGATGACGGTTTGTCCGGGAACGGACTTTGCTCTTCCCACAAAGACCGATCTGGTCAACCACTGCAAACGGGGTGACGTAGTTCGAAACCTTGGGGTTGTGAGGAAATAACCCATGTCATCGCCGGTGTCACTCGCCTTAAGGTGCCTCAAGATGCCGACGTTGACAACATCGACAACATCGCCATCGGTTGTCGTGATCAAGTAACGGGCTTCGACTTGGTAGGCATCATCGGCACGCGTGAGGCACCAATCCCCGCCTCCTGGAACCACGTTGCCCGAGATTTCTCCCGTTACGTCGCCCCCGGTAATCGGAATGAATTCGAGGCGTTCACCCGAGCGTTCTTCTAGAGGGATGAAATTGTCGATATCCGGAACCAACGCGGTAATCGTGAAAGTGAAACGAAGTTGGGGAGCGGCGACGTCAATCATGGCCATCCACACCCTTTCATATAACACGTCGACGTTGACGTGATGTGTGTCAGCCTATGGATAGTTAATGCAATAGTCAACAACGTTAACTAATCCGTTACATTGACCTCACTAGCGCCGTTAGACGCGATTCAGGAATAAGGTGAAGGTGGCAACCTCACGTTAGGCGTAGAAGGCAGGAACGGTGGGCGATACCCAGCCTCGGCGAAAGCGCGGTTCACTCTCAACGAGTGAAATCGTCGGAGCCGCCATGAGCATTCTGGACACCGAAGGCCCATCAGCTTTGACCTTCACACGTCTAGGTAGAGAATTGCGGTCTTCGCCGACGGCCGTTTACCGCCACTACGCGAGTCGGCAAGATCTCATCGTTGCTGTCGCGGAACACCTCGATTTTCTGTCGCTTGAAAACTATTCGGCAACCGATGACTGGCGGCACGACCTCACGCAGCTTGCGTGGCGAGCATGGGACGTCGCGAGCGAGCATCCTGCCGCCGCCAGCATTGCCATGGGGCTCATCACCAACGGGGTTCACGAATTGAGCGCCGTCGAGGCCGTCTTGCGAGCAATCACACAGGCGGGGCTTCGAGGACGCCAAGCGGTGATCCACTATCAGGCCTATGCCAATCTTGTTTTGGGGGCGGCCATGGCACAAGGTGCGCGGCTCGCCGAGGGGCTCTACACGTCGAAGGACGTTTTCACCCAGGTCTACACATTGAGCAACCCCACGCAATGGCCGAACGCCGAAGCCCTCAAAGAAGACCTCCGAGTCGTCGACTATTCCGAGGTTTTTCGTCGCCAAATCAAAATGTTTGTGGATGCGCTTGAGCTCGCCGTCGCGCGCCAAGATGCTTAAACATCCGCCACTCTGTCGCGAGAGTGGTAACGCTTCGCGTTGATTTGCTGCGCCAACGGCACGCGCTCCTCGCCAATCGTGTTGCCGCCATCCACGGTGACTACTTGGCCCGTAATGTAGCGGGCCCCGGAGCTTGCCTGACACGCAACTGCTGAGGCGATTTCGACTGCGGTCCCAATTCGACCTCCCCAACCGTCTGATCCGCAATTAGACGGTAGGTGTTGAACGGTCGGCGATGAGTTCGCCTCCGTTGAACGTCACACCGAGTTCGCGATAGTACCCACCGAGAACCTTCTCGACAGGGAGGATGGACTTCAGTTCATCCCACTGCGAGTCGTGCAGCTCGAGTTCGGCGTCGCCCATCCACGGTTCACCCAGTTCGGCATCGACACCGCCCATCGCGATGAGTTGGTCGAGCGAGTTCCCGAGACCCGGCGTAATCGACGGAACCCAGCGGCTGTGAAGCATCTTGTGGCCGTTGACGAACCCATTCGTGTCGCTCTTCTCACGCAGTGTGACAACGGCGGACGCGAGGCGGTGATCGTAAGCGGCGATGCTCGCGCCGAGTTTTGCTCCAGCTTCGAGCTTGGGGGTCGCCTTGCCAAAGTTAAACACGCGCGTGACCGCGATGTTGCCAAGCTTCTTGGGGTAACCCTGGAACCAGCCGCGACCGATCGCAAAGTCTTTCGTCACCCAGATTGCAACACAGCGGCTGTAGGTGACTCCTTCGTACTTACAGCGAACGACAACAAACGCTTCGAGGTATTGGGAACGCACGGGATCAAGAAGTTCGGCTCCACCGGTGCTACACGACTGCCAGTCGGCCCAAATCATCGCCACCGCACCGGGGTTCTCGTCAGCGAGTTCAATTTCTGGAGGAAGAATCGCGCGAACGTTCTGGGGGTCCGTCAGATATTCGACCGTGAGCAGCGTCCCCGAGTAAAACCATGGCATCTCGGGAACGAGCGCGCTCTTCCCTGTTGGGGTCAGCGGGGGCAGGAATCCATTCAAATCGGTCATGCAAGCCACTGTAGCGAATCATTCGGAAGCGAACAATCCTTTCGTCGATACTGATTTGGGGTTCGACGCCGAATGACTCGAAAAGCGTGTCCCCCTTGCGGTCTGAGCAAAACTTCGGCACAGTAGTAAAAGTCGTTCGTGTCAGAACGATTTGTGTGTCACTAACTCAATGAGGAGATTCAGTCATGGCATCAACCACTTCCAGTGGCGAACTTAAGAAGGGACGACTCGGTGTACTCGGGATTGTCTTCTTCGTAGTCGCCGCTTCCGCCCCTCTCGTCGG
>CAIPQK010000081.1 GCA_903867185.1 uncultured Candidatus Nemicrothrix sp.
CCCGCCGACTGACACGGGCATCCGGCGCCACCATTAGAGTCGACCGACGTGGCTGATGACTCTGCTTCCCCCATCGCAGGACCAAACGCGTGGCTCGTCGACGAAATGTTCGAACAGTTCCGCTCCGACCCTTCTTCAGTGAGCGAAAGCTGGCGAGAATTCTTCGGCGGTTATTCCCCCGGAGCATCAACAACGGCGGCGGCTCCACCCGTCGCGAGTGCGCCCGCTCCGAAACCAGCAGCAGCGACACCGACAGCACCGACTGCCGCTCCGTTGCCAACCGCGCCGGTGTCGCAAACTTCGCCAACAACGAACGACGCCCCGATCGGCACTCCGCTTCGAGGCGCTGCCGCGCGAATTGTTTCCAACATGGAAGCCAGTCTCGACGTTCCAACCGCAACATCGTTCCGCGAGATTCCTACGAAACTTCTTGAGGTCAATCGAAAGTCAATCAACGGCTACCTCTCGCGCAGTCGAAGCGGAAAGGTTTCGTTTACCCACATCATCGGTTACGCAATCGTCCGCGCGATTGTCGACGGAATGCCAATCATGAACTCGGCGTTCACGACCGACGCTGACGGTAAGCCCTATGTCGTTCGTAACGAAAGCGTCGGGCTCGGTCTCGCAGTTGACGTTGAAAAGAATGACGGAAGTCGTTCACTACTTGTCCCCTGCATCAAGAACGCCGAGACGCTCAACTTTGCTCAGTTCTATGACTCTTATGAAGAACTCGTGCGAAAGGTCCGCTCAAATAAGTTGTCTCCGGACGACTTCGCTGGCGTCTCCATCACCCTCACGAACCCCGGCACCATCGGAACGCTCCAGTCAGTGCCGCGTCTCATGCCCGGTCAAGGCGTCATCGTTGGCGTCGGTTCACTTGACTACCCAATAGCGTTCCGCGGCGCCGATCCGGCCACTATCGCGTCGCTCGGCATGTCGAAGGTCATGACGATGACCTCGACGTACGACCACCGCATCATTCAAGGTGCCGAATCCGGACTTTTCCTCAAGCGCATCCAAGAGCTCCTCATGGGCGAGCACAAGTTTTACGAAGACATCTTCGAAGCTCTCGGTCTCCCCTACGAGCCGGTCGAATGGGCTCACGACGTCAACCCCAACGATCACCAAGAGTTGATGCTCGAAAAGAACCTCCAGGTTCGCGCCCTCATCAATATGTTCCGTGTTCGCGGTCACCTCGATACCGATCTCGATCCGCTTGATCTCACCGAACATCATCTGCACCCCGAACTCGACCCTGCCGCCTACGGACTGACGATCTGGGACTTCGATCGCGAATTCCTCACCGGTGGACTCGCTGGCCGTGACCGCATGACCCTTGCCTCGATCCTCGATGTGCTTCGTTCGGCCTATTGCCGCACGATTGGCATCGAATACATGCACATCCAGGATCCCGTACAGAAGGTCTGGATCCAGCAACAAGTCGAAGGTGTGAAATTCGAACTTTCGATCGAAGAAAAGCAACACATCCTCGAACGTCTCAACGCTGCTGAAGCGCTCGAGCGATTCCTGGGCACGAAGTACCTCGGACAGAAGCGATTCGGCATCGAAGGTGCCGAATCGGCTATCCCACTTCTCGACTCGCTGTTGTCATCGGCGGCGGACTCCTCGATGCAGTCGTCTGTCCTGGGCATGGCTCATCGCGGTCGACTCAATGTTCTCGTCAACATCGTCGGCAAGAAATACGAGCAACTATTTACGGAGTTTGAAGGCAATACCGATCCCGAATCAATCCAAGGCTCCGGCGACGTGAAATATCACCTTGGTCAAACCGGCGTCTTCACCAGCCCTGCCGGCAACTCCATCGCTGTCGAACTTGCTGCCAATCCTTCGCATCTCGAAGCAGTCGATCCGGTCGTGGTGGGTATGGCCCGCGCCAAGATGGATCAGATCGAACCTCCTGGCGATTATCCGGTGCTTCCGATCCTCGTTCATGGCGACGCAGCATTTGCTGGTCAGGGCATCGTGGCCGAAACGCTCAATCTCTCCGAGATCACCGGCTACCGAGTTGGTGGAACGATCCACGTCATCATCAATAACCAGGTTGGGTTCACTACCGCCCCGACCGAGGCACGTTCATCGGTGTACTCCACCGACGTCGCCAAGATGGTCCAGGCGCCGATCTTCCATGTCAATGGTGATGACCCCGAAGCCGTCGTACGAGTCGCTCGCCTTGCGTTCGACTACCGCCGCACTTTCAACCGTGACGTCGTCATCGACATGGTTTGTTACCGCCGCCACGGCCACAACGAAGGTGACGACCCGAGCTACACCCAGCCGCTTATGTACAAGCGCATCGAGGAAACTCGCTCAGTTCGGAAGCTCTACACCGAGGCTCTCATGCGCCGCGGCGATATCTCCCTCGAAGAAGCCGAGGCAGCTCTCAACGATTTCCAAGTTCGTCTTCAGGTCGCCCTCGACGAAACACGCTCGCACGACGCCCCGCCGCCGCTCGAACATGCACCTGAGCGCGTCTTCAGCGGCGTTCTTCCTCACGTGGATACTGGCGTGACCAAAGAAGAACTCGAGGCCGTCTTTGCCGACCTCGAACACGTCCCCGAAGGATTCACCGTTCACCCCAAATTGGCCAAGCAGTTCGAAGGCCGACACAAGATGTTCGTCGAAGACGGCGAGGTCGATTGGGCCCTCGGCGAAGCATTCGCATACGGGACCCTTCTTCACGAAGGCACGTCTGTTCGTGTGTCCGGCGAAGATTCTCGTCGAGGCACGTTCTCCCATCGCCACGCCGCTCTCATCGATTACGACAATGGTTCGGTGTACATCCCACTCGCCGACGCCGTGCGCAACGATGCTCGATTCTGGATCTACGACTCGCTTCTTTCAGAATTCGCGGTGCTTGGTTTCGAGTACGGGTACTCCGTTGTCAACAAAGACGCCCTTGTCGTGTGGGAAGCCCAGTTCGGCGACTTCATGAATGGTGCGCAGGTCATCATCGACAACTTCCTTGTTGCCGCAGAAGACAAATGGCGCCAGACCTCTGGCCTCGTCATGCTCCTGCCCCACGGTTACGAGGGACAGGGTCCTGAGCACTCCTCCGCCCGCATCGAGCGATTCCTCACCCTTGCCGCCGGCGACAACATCCAGGTATGCAACGCAACGACTGCAGCGCAGTTCTTCCACCTCTTGCGCCGTCAGGTTCGACGAGATCTCCGCAAGCCGCTTGTGGTGTTCACGCCGAAGTCGCTGCTTCGAGCAAAGACCACACGCTCACCCGTTAGCGAACTCATTCACGGGTCGTTTGAAGAAGTCCTTGACGACAACGGCATCACCGATCCTGCCTCGGTGCGTCGAATTGTGTTCGCCTCCGGAAAGATCGGCGTTGAAGCACAAGCCGCTCGAGATGAAATGGGCGCACCCGTCGCCATCGCTCGAGTGGAACAGCTCTACCCATGGCCATACGCCGACGTGGCCCGCATCGTTGAGAAGTATGCGAATGCCGACGAGATCGTGTGGCTGCAAGAAGAACCCGAGAATATGGGTGCGTGGAACCACATCAAGGGCCGGTTGTACGAAGCCCACGACGACACCCACACAATCCGCCGGGTGAGCCGTCAAGAATCAGCCAGCCCCGCCACCGGTTCTTCTGCGATTCACCATGCCGAGGTCCACGACCTCATGGAATCAGCACTCGGCGGCATTTGAACAAGCGGCCATCGCCCCCGGTTTCAGCCTTATCGAGTCGTCAGCAGATCCTGCGCTACGGCTTCCCACAGTTCAGTGGAAAGCCCGAGTGAGCGCGTATCGATTCGCTCGTCGTCTCCGTGGAACATCTTTCCGAAGTCTTCAAAGGTCAGGTTCTCGCTAAAAAGACCAAAGCCGTAGGCGACGCGATCTTCGCGGCGGAAAAATCGCGAGTCGGTGGCGCCGACGGTGAGGAACGGAACCGTTTCCGATCCCGGGTACCACTGCTGCGTAACTCGCGACAGCGACTCCCACAACGGAGTGTCCGTGGGCGACGAACTCGACGGGTCGTAACTGATCTGCTCGATTGTCACTGCATCGGCGAGGTCTCCGAGGGCAAGACGCAGTTCGGCCAAGACCATGTCGGCATCGTGGCCAGGGAGCGTTCGAATATCTACTTCGAGTTCGACCGAATCGGGGATGACGTTGATCTTGGACCCGCCATGAATCACCGTCGGGGCAAACGTCGTATGCGTACATGCGTGGAACTGACGGGCCATACCGAGCGGTAAATGTTCAAGGATGTCGTCGAGACCATCGACGGAAAGCAACGGACCAGTGATTTCTTCGGGGTAGCCCATCGATTCGATGAAGCGACGCCAGGTGTCATGGATATGAGCTTCGGGCTGGAACTCGCCCACACGACGTACGACCTCAGCTGCCGTCAGGAGGGCGTTGTCGGTTTTATAGGGCTGGGACCCATGCCCGGCGGTGCCCCCCACTTTGATCCGAACCCCAAAAAGCCCCTTTTCTCCCACAATGACAGGCAGCTTCAAACCATTCGGACTGGGCAACGGTATACCACCCGATTCGGTGATGACGTAATCGGCCATGACCGCTTCTCGCTCATGGGCCATCAAATACTCAGCGCCGTAAGAACCATTCGCTTCCTCGTCGGCAACAGCGAGATACACAAGCGTGCCGCGTGGCGTGAACCCAGACCTTGCCAGTCGCTTAAATGCCACGGCCATCGACGTTGTGATGTTGAGCATGTCGACTGCACCTCGACCCCAAACTTCGCCGTCGATAAGTTCGCCGCCGAATGGATCGCGAGACCAGTGTTCTGGATTCACCGGAACAACATCGGTGTGACCCATCAGAAGAAGAGTCGGGGCGGTCGGATCTGAACCTTCGATTCGAGCAACAAGACTGCGTCGCCCGGGAGCCGCGTCGTAGGTTTCAAGTTCGAGCCCAGGACCTTCAAGGAAGGTTTCAAGTACGTCTGCGCTTCGAATTTCTTCGCCGGAATCGGCTTCGCCATTGTTGACGCACGCGTTCCGGATCAGCGTTTGCAGAAGTTCCGTGCACTCTTGTTCACCATTTTGCGTATTTCCGCTCATGACGCGAACAGTACGTCGCGGTTGCTTCAAACATGCTGAACGTTGCGTTTTTCTGCTCACAAACGCTGCGAAACCGTCGAAATTGACGCTTCCTTACATGCGTTGATCAAAAGTCCCCACTAAGAGCGCAAAACACAGAAATCCCAAGTGACAGAAGGAGAAAATGCCTGTGGAAAACTTCAAAAGCGCGGGAAAACGCGCCTGATAACAACGACGCGTGCACGCGCTGCGCAAAAACGATTCGTAAAACAACTCTCGTAACCCAGTCAACATTCATCGAACAAAAAAAGCGCGTGCAACGCAAAAAACCGTGGATTCACCATTTGTGTGCGCAATGTGAGTACCGTTTTTTCTGCAACGTCGTCACGAACCACGTGCGGCCTGCACTTCAGTAGCGATTCATGCAGCTGTTGTTGGTACCACTACACAAAATCATGAAGACGCCGAGGAGGCGAAGATGGCAGCAGTGAAGAAGCGGGCGGCCAAGAAGGCACCCGCAAAGAAGCGCACAGCGAAGAAGGCGGCTCCGGCCAAGAAGCGTGCGACCAAGAAGCGTGCAACGAAGCGCGTTGCCAAGAAGGCACCAGCTAAGAAGCGTGCAACCAAGAAGCGCGTAGCAAAGAAGGCTCCGGCCAAGAAGCGTGCAACCAAGAAGCGCGTAGCGAAAAAAGCTCCGGCCAAGAAGCGTGCAACCAAGAAGCGCGTAGCAAAGAAGGCTCCG
>CAIPQK010000082.1 GCA_903867185.1 uncultured Candidatus Nemicrothrix sp.
CCGGAAGCGCAGTCGTTCCCTATCTCAACCGCTTGTCGGATCTGCTTTGGACTCTTGCCCGCTGGCAAGAAGGAACGTCGTTGCCAACGCGGTCCGTGAAGCCATAACCACCGATTTGTTCTCCTGAACCCAACAAAGAGGTCCTCGTGTCTCTGAAGATTTCGCCCGCCCGTTCTGTCCCCACGGCTGTTGATGCTGTCGTCGTCGCTGTTGCATCGGACAAAAGTTCCGATCGGGCGTTAAAGGCTCGAGGGTTGCCGATTGCGGCGATACGCACGCAGGGGTTCACGGGAGCAGCCGATCAAACGGCATTCGTCGTTGACGCCAGCGGTCGTTCGCTCATCGTTATCGGCGTTGGACCATCGAAGTCGGTCGATGACAATCGACTCCGCCGGTTCGGCGCACAAGGTATGCGTGCTGGGTCGCGTTCCAAGCGAATTGCTGTCGACGCGAGCGATCTGCTCGGTGAAGGCACGGCAGCAGAGCGCACGACGGCGTTGCGGGCATTGGCCGAGGGCCTCGTGCTTGGCTCGTATCGCTTTACCGAATACCGATCTGATCCCAAACCCGTTGCCATAACAACGGTCACCGTCGCCGGGATCAGCGGCAAAGCTTCAACCGACGCATTTACCGAAGGTCTGAAAATTGGTGAAGCCCAGAACTTCGCCCGTGATCTGGTGAATCGACCAGGTGGCGATCTCACTCCTGCTGCGCTCGCTGAGGAAGCAGTCAAACTCGCTCGTCGCGAACGGTTCACCATCGAAGTGCTGAATCTTGCTCAAATCCGTCGACAAAAACTCGGTGGAATTCTCGGAGTGAATCGTGGTTCCACGCTTGAACCGCGATTCGTGAAGATCACCTACACGCCCCGTTCACCAAAGGGCACGCTCGCGTTGGTTGGAAAAGGAATCACGTTTGATTCGGGTGGTCTCTCCATCAAGAGCGGTGAGGGCATGATGACCATGAAAATGGACATGGGTGGTGCGGCGGCGGTGTTGGGTTGCTTCGCTGCTCTCAGGGCAGTTGCTCCCAGGTGCAAGGTCGTTGGCTATCTACCGATGACCGACAATATGAGCGATGGCGATGCGACTCGTCCCGGCGATGTGCTCACGATCCGCAACGGAACCACTGTTGAAGTTCTCAATACCGATGCCGAGGGTCGATTGGTTCTTGCCGACGCTCTTTCGTTGGCGACCGAAGACGGTCCCGACGCAATTGTCGACCTCGCAACGTTGACCGGTGCAGTTGAAATTGCTCTTGGCGGTCGAATTGCTGCGGTGATGTCAAATAGCGATGCATGGCTTGAAGACGTCGAGGTTGCTGCCGAATCGGCAGGCGAACGTATGTGGCCGCTCCCATTGCCAACTGACTATCGGGCGTTTCTCGATTCCGATGTTGCTGATTTGCGCAATATTTCTCGGTCACGTGGCGGCGGCACAATCACCGCCGGGCTCTTCCTTCAAGAATTCGTAGGTGAGGGCATCCCGTGGGCACACATCGATATCGCCGGAACGGCGTGGTCCGAGTTGGATGACGCCGAAACTACAAAGGGTGGCACCGGTTATGGCGTGCGCACGCTCCTTGAACTCGCGCGAACCTTCACGCCACGTCGCCGCTGATCTCCTACCGTTTTAGCGTCGCGGCGGGCGCTTCGGTTTGTGGGGCTCGAGCAAGTGCCCACCGAACGGCGTCATGAGCGACAGCTGGATGGAAGCGCCAACGATGCAGCTGACGCTCGATGGTGATGTTGTCTTCGCCGAGTTGAATCATTGAAAGCGCGAGAGAGCGAGCACGTGTCTGCATTTGATCGAACGATGGTGATGTGCGGGGCTGCCGTAGCCATGTGTCGTGACGTGCTTGAAGCGACTGCGGGAGTCGTTCGGTTTGTGTACGAGTGAGCGGGGCAAGGCGACGACGAACCATGAGGGAGGTCGGTCCATGCATGCGAGCAGCGCCAAAGCGGCAGCAACGTTCAAAGGTGCGCAAGAGGGGTGCGTTTCGGCCACCGCGCATTCCGACACCCAACGCTTGGGCGGTATCGATGAGATCGAGTTCGAAGCCCTCGGGGTTTCGGTCGAGCCCATCGGCGAGGCGGCGCAGAAGCCACACCGAAGATGGACCAAGGATCGGCAACCAGAATGTTTCGACATAGGAAGAGCGGGGATCGTGACCGAGTTGGTCGATGACCGGGTCACACCACGACTCGACGGCAAAGATGGTGGTCGGCTCAATGGGATCGGCGATGAGGGTCACTCGTCCTCCTGAAGACGTCAGCGTGCATCACGACCTTTCGTGATGTTTCAGTGACTTTCGTCCCGCTCACGCTTTTGGTCAACGGGTCAGAAGGACCGTTTCCTTCGGTCTCAGGAAGGCGAGTTCTTCTCGTCGGTTCCCGCTTGGACCGCAGCATCATCTATCGAATGCTGTAGTTCGGTGACTCGGAGCCGTAGTAGCGCGAGTTGTTCGGCAAGTTCACGTGTGCGGTTTTCTGAACGGGTGAGTTCATAGGAAAAGTGCACGACGATCAACAGGAGTAATGCGAGCCCAAGAAGAATGAGGAGTGTTGGCTGATACCAAATACCAAGCCGCTCTGCCGTCCAGTCAAGAAGGCCTGGAACGGCAGCGATGACGACCATGACTGCGCCAAGACTGAGCCACAGAAGCGAGTACTTGGCTTTGAGGTAACGACGTCGCACCAAGATCACTATGCCGACAATGGCGAGTGCGACGAGAAGCGCCAGGGCGATGTGTGCGCGAAGACTCACGACGCGACTGCTTTCGGAGTGCGGCTGCGGCGTGGTGTATTCGCAAGCGAAACCAACACTCGCAAGTAGTGGTAGACGAGTCGGAAGCTGCGGTTCGATGCTTGACCGCCGGAGCGTTCGCGCATCGTGACGGGAACTTCGCGAACATCGAAATCGGCGCGGCATGCAAGTACGAGCGCTTCGGCCGAGTCCATATATTCGATCGGATAATCGGTGGCGAACATTGCGAGCATGTCGGAGTTGAAAGCTCGAAAGCCAGATGACGTGTCGGTGAACTTTTGTCCTGCGAGGCGCTGAATCGACCACCGCAGAATTCCCATGGCGACGCCGCGGCTGCGGCCCACGTGGTAGTCGCCCACCCCGGCAAAGCGAGAGCCGATGACAAGGTCGGCTCCATCTTCGAGTGGCGCCAAGATCGCTGCGATCTGCGAAGCATCGTGCTGCCCGTCAGCATCGAACTGGATTGCGCGTCCGTAGCCGCGTTCAACGGCGAATCGGAATCCGGTGCGAAGCGCGCCACCAATTCCGAGGTTGAACGGAAGTCGTAGGCAAATAACTCCGTTGGCTTCGGCGAGATCGGCGGTCTCGTCTGTTGATCCGTCGTCAACAACGACAACATCGAAGGTGGGGACGGTCTGTTTCAGTTCCGCAAGGGTCGACGGGAGCGTCTCGTGTTCGTTGAACGCGGGAATGATGACGAGCACTCTGCTGCTAGTGGAGGAGCTCTCGTTCATTGTTCCGCAGGTTACTCCAGACGGTTTTGCGGCCTTGGCTCTCTCGTAAACGATTGTTGAGGCCAGAATGTGTCAATGGCGATTCCGGGTGATGGGGTGATTGACGAGGGTGCCGTTGCGTTCGTACGGGGAGTGCTCGAGTCGGCGGCCTCGGTAGCAGTGCTCTCCGGAGCAGGTATCAGTACCGATTCCGGTATTCCCGATTTTCGAGGCCCCAACGGAGTGTGGACTCGAAATCCAGGAGCCGAGAAGCGGTCGACGATCCAGCACTATGTCGAGGACCCGCAGGTTCGACGCGAGGCCTGGCAGATTCGACTCCATTCCGACATGTTCACTGCAACGCCGAACGATGGGCATAGGGCGCTCGTCGAACTCGAGCGGTCAGGTCGGTTGCATACGTTGGTCACGCAAAACATCGACGGACTCCATGTGATCGCCGGAAACTCGCCCGACAAGATTGTGGAAATTCATGGCACCGTGCATCGCTGGGAGTGCGTGAGCTGTGGTGCTCGTGGCCCGATGGACGAGGCACTCGATCGAGTCCGAGCGGGGGAGGAAGATCCCCATTGTCTGTTCTGCGGCGGAATCGTGAAATCGGCGACGATCATGTTCGGGCAATCGCTTGTCGCTGCCGATCTGATGCGGGCGGAACTGGCGGCAACGGAAGCCGATGTCCTTTTGGCGATTGGCACCAGTTTGAGCGTCTACCCGATTGCTGCCATGGTGCCGCTGGCTCTCGAGGCGGGTCGGGCCGTCGTCATCGTGAATGCTGAGCCGACCCCGTTCGATGAGCACGCAATAGCGGTCATTCGTGGGTCGGCGTCGGTTGTTCTGCCTGCTCTTCTTGCCCTGTGAGCGTCGAAGGTGGCAGAAAGCCGACCTAATCGGTAGGGTTTTCATCCCGAGCGATGAAATCGTTCGATCCCCCGAGCACTTGAGGCACACAATGGCGACCTTCAGAGACCTTCTGTCGCAGACAAAAAGCCAGATCACCGAGATCGAACCCAGCGAAGCCGAAGCGCTTCGTGCTGCGCCCACCACGGTGTTTCTTGACGTGCGTGAGCCCGATGAGTTCGAACAGGGAGCGATTCCCGACGCCATTTTCATTCCCCGTGGGCATCTTGAAGCGCAGGTGGAAAGCCGTATCCCGGATCGAGATTCGAAGATCGTGGTGTTCTGTGCCGGAGGCGTGCGCTCGGCCTTCGCGGCAAAGACGCTTGGCGAACTCGGCTACACCGATGTTCTCTCGATGAACGGTGGGTTCAACGCGTGGAAGGACCAGGGGCGCGATTGGTCGGCTCCCCGCACTCTCTCTGCGGAACAACGCAACCGTTATCAGCGTCATCTTCTGCTTCCCGAAGTTGGCGAAGAAGGACAGCTGAAACTTCTTGACTCGAAGGTGCTGTTGCTTGGCGCCGGTGGGCTTGGTTCGCCGTCAGCGCTGTATCTCGCTGCTGCTGGCGTCGGCACCATTGGCATCATTGACATGGATGTTGTTGATGAATCCAACCTTCAACGCCAAATCATTCACAACATCGAGCGCGTTGGCATGCGCAAAGTTGATTCAGCAGCGAAGACATTGAAACTGCTGAATCCCGAGGTCAATGTCATTACCCACGACATGCGTCTTGACGCGTCGAATGTTGTTGAACTGTTGTCGCAGTACGACCTCGTCGTCGATGGTGCGGACAACTTCCCCAGTCGTTATCTGCTGAATGACGCGTCGCTAAAGACAGGTACTCCAGTCGTGCACGGTTCGATCTTCCGCTTTGAAGGTCAGATGACGGTGTTCCTTCCTCACGATGGCCCCTGCTATCGCTGCTTCCTGCCCGAGCCTCCACCACCGGAACTTGCGCCGTCTTGCGCCGAGGCGGGTGTCCTTGGTGTGCTTCCAGGAATCGTTGGCTCAATTCAGGCCATCGAAGCGATCAAGCTTCTCCTTGGTCTCGGCGATTCACTGTCCGGTCGACTCATGGCGTATGACAGCCTCGAGCAGTCGTTCATGACCTACAAGATCCGTCGCGATCCAAAGTGCCCGGCGTGCTCAATCGACCCAGAAGAAATCGTGATTGCGGAGTACGACCAGTACTGCACGCCGCATGCGCCACATTTCACTCACTAGGTCATCTTTCGAGCACTGCGTCGAAACGTAAGTGGTAGCCGGTCAGAACGGTTCGGCGTGGACGGGTCGCGTCCTTGAGGTTGGTGCCATGCGAGTATGGACACTATGAAAGCCAAGATCACTGCCGGTGCGGCGAAAGTCAAAGAAGCCGTTCCCGGTGGGGCCGCATCGTTGGGGATAGGAATCGCGATTGCGTCGATTGCTTCGTATGTCTTCGTAATCGTCACATTGAATTCGCTTGATGCAGGTGCGAAGGCAGCGTTCTCTGCATTTTGGGCTGTCATCTTTGTGGTCGGACCGGGTTTCTTCCTCCCGATGGAACAAGAAGTGAGCCGCGCAGTCGCGTATCGCCGCGCTCAAGGCAATGGAAGTCGTCCGCTTGTCGCCAAGGCATTCAAGTTGGGGGTAGCACTGACGACGTTCCTGATCGTTGTCGTTGTCGCTCTGTCGCCGATTCTTTCGAAGGAGATCTATGACGGCGATCAGTTCTTCACCGTTGCACTCGCCTTAAGTCTGATCTCATTTTTCCTTCTTTCTCTTGCACGAGGAGTTCTCGCGGGCGAAGGGCGCTTTCGTCCCTATGCGGAGATGATCGTGATTGATGGAGTTGTTCGCCTCGCTATGGCAGTTGGTCTCGCCGCAGCGGGTGTGACCTCTGCGGGCCTCTTCGCATTGTGTATCGGACTCTCGCCGTTGGTAGCGATTCCGTTTGCATTGCGCAAGGAACGCAAGATTCTTCAACCGGGGCCGGATGCTCCGCTCAAGGAACTGTCAACGAACATTGGTTGGCTCTTGGCCGCCTCAGTTCTTATGCAGGTTCTTGCCTATTCACCGCTCTTAGGGGTGAATCTTCTCGGCGGAACGGCAGATGAATTGGTTGTCGCGGGTTTTGCGTCGGCGTTCTTTATTGCGCGAATCCCGATCTTGGCCTTCGGCGCGATCCAGGGAGTCCTTCTGCCGAAACTGGCGGGACTAGCAGGAAGTGGGCACCACGATGAATTCAAAAGCGGTCTGGAAAAACTGCTCGTTCTTGTGGCGGGCGTTGCGATCGTTGGAACTGTGGGTGCGTTCCTTGTCGGACCAACCATTGGAAAGATACTTTTTAAGGACTTCGAAATGAGTGCTGGCGGGCTTGCGTTGCTTGCTGCCGGCTGTGGCGTTTTCATCGTCGCGCTGACCTTGGCTCAAGCGCTCATGGCACTCGGTGGGCATCGCATGACGGTCCTTGCGTGGGGGTCAGGTGTGGCTGCGGCAATCGTTTGTATGGCAGTACTCGTTGACCTTCAATTGCGCGTCGACGTTGGCTTCCTTGTTGGATCGGTGATCGCAACGTTCGTAATGTTTATCTCTGTCATCCGACGCAGGTCCCAGATGGCGGACGTTGGAGTTGGTGTACTTGTCGACGCGATTGAACACGAACCAATCGAAATCTAATCAGCGATCAATGAAGCGACGCGCAAGCACCCAGTAGGCCGCCAGAAGTTTCTCGACGAACTTTGGTGGGTGAACCTCGGTCAGATTGCCAGGCGTAAGGCTTGTTGACAGCAGGTCGAGAAAGTCGGATTCGGGGGCAGTAGCTAGCGCTTGTACGAGGCTTCGGCGCTCCCGAATGTTTCCCATGTTCCGAAGGATCCACCAATACGAGCGCATCTTCTCCGAAAACCACCCGTGGCGGATCGAGAGCGCAACGAGTCCAAGTTCCATAACGACGAGCAGGGGAGCGATGGCAACCAGATGGCGTGCGGAAAAGCACGTCAGCGTGGTCACGGCGCGGTTTCGTTCGAGTAAGAAAAACTTTGCCGAGTTGCGTGAGAACTCGTAGCGATGGATCACAACGGCTTCGGGGACGTAGAGAACCTTGAGTCCTTTGCGGTGCGTTCGAATGCTGATTTCGGCATCTTCGTAATAGGCAAAAAAACTTTCGTTAAATCCGCCGAATTCTTCCCACAGCGAGCGGCGCAGCACCAGTCCGGCCCCGCTCGCTCCTGCAACCTGGATCTGGGTGTCGATGACGTGAGCGGGTTCACCAAAGTGGCTTGACCAGCTCAAGCCTGTAACGGTGATGACTGTGCCTGCCGAATTGAGATTGTCTGGTTGATCGGCCAAACGTATTGATCCTGTGGCGATGCCCACTAGTGGATCTTGCGCTGCAGCGCACAGCAATCGAAGTGTGTCGGGTTCGACAATTGCGTCAGGATTGATCAGCGCAATGAGGTCACCGTGGCTTTGCGCAACGCCAATGTTGCATCCTTCGGCAAATCCCGTATTGCGCCCTGGTCGAACAACTTGAATTCGGTCTCCACGCTCAAGGTCGGCGATTACTGCTTCCGACCCACCGTTTTCTACGAGGACAACATCGGCAATAACGTTTTCTGATGCCAGCAGCGAGGCCACGCATCGTTCAAGCCATGGTTCCTCTCCGTAGACCACAACAACGACTGAGACATGAGCGTTGGCGCCCGAAGGTTTGTCGGGGCGCAGGTCTTCCATCGCGGCAAACTATCATTGACGTGGTTGGGCTTCGCCTTTGCATCGCCGGCCTCACTTGGAGAAACGATGGAATCAGATACCTCTGGGGAATGGTACGCCGCCCGGCTTGAACGCCTGTCGGGGAAGAGTTGGAAACGCTTTATTCCCGACCCCTATCGGTGGAATATCCGACGTTCGAACATGGGCAGAATGCTGGACGTTGGCTGCGGCATCGGTCGGTGTCTGATGTTCAACGGCGGTAATGGCGTCGGCGTCGATCACAATCCAACCTCGGTATCGAAATGTCGATCCCGTGGACTCGAGGCGTACACGCCGGAAGAGTTCAGTTCGCTCGACCTAGGCCTCTTCGATTCACTTCTCCTCTCGCATGTGTTGGAACACACATCGTGTGACGAGGGTCGTGAGCTGCTGGCCTTCTATCTTTCCTACGTCAAGCCTGGGGGAAAGGTGATGTTGATCACACCCCAGGTTGCCGGGCAGAAGTCAGATCCGACCCATGTGCGCTTTCTCGATCGACAAGCATTGGCCGATGAACTTGTGGAATTGGGCGGAACTCATATCAAAACCCGCTCATTCCCGTTCCCTGAAGCAGTTGGTCATGGATTTCGCCACAATGAATCACAGGCAATTGCGGTCTTTTCCGGTGATGTCGTTCCTCGCTGAGACGGGGCTACAATTAAAAGAGGCGGAGGAGCACGTTTTCGTGCGTCCTGTTTTGAGGTGTGCATGTCCGTCTTTGCGATCCGTTCCAGATCACCGTTCCGTCGAGGCACTCGACGTCGAAGTGCAATTTTTGGACTGCTTCTCGTCATTACAGTCGGGGCCACCGCCTGTTTGCCCGGAGTCGTTGACATTCCCACTTCGGGACAAAGTTATGGAAAAGGTCCGCTTGACGCGATTCGCGACGCAGCAGACCGGACGACGAGTACCGGCCCCTATTCCCAATGTGGTCTGACATCTATCGAACTTGCCGTGATGATGATGGTTCCGACGTATTTCGAAGCGGGCGGTCCCGTGCCATCGCCGATGGCTCTCTCGCGCTGGGACAACGTTTCGGTTTCCTCAAGTAATGCAAATCTTTTCGCCTTTGGGCAGACGACTGGACCATACGTCAATGCATTCTTCAGCCCAGGAATTGGGCTCTGGCAATTTGATTCAGCGGGTGGATGGGATCTGACCGCTGCTGACGCGATTGATGCAGTGACTGCGTCGAATGCGGCCGCATCAACAATCGCCTACCGATGGTGTAACGCCCCCGATAGTCGGCGGGCTACGCCAGAACTTCGCAGGTCCTATGCGTGGGGTCCCTGGTTTGGGTGTAGCGCTGGAGCCTCTGGAGCCTGTGAAGCGCGATATCAGCAGCTCGTTTTTGAAGGGAAGATCAATTCGGGCCAAGACACAACAGTCGATCGTTCTGGCGGGATGTCGTCGCGAACCTGCACTGTTGCTGGTCTGGGAACAGATCTTCCCTGTTGGTATGTCAACCCGGCGAATGCACAAGGTTCTCGCGGCTGGACCGGTGGAACCTACGATTCGGCTCGTCCGAACTACGTAACACCTCTGCCTAAGCCGTTCTATGTGCTTCGCTCGAATGGACGGGAATACCGCATCTGGTTGGCTGCCGACACCGGCTATGACATCGGAATAACGGCGTCGAAGCCTGTCACCACGAATGCCCGCACATCAGTGGTTTGGGAGCGCAACGCGACACTTTGTGATCTCACGACGATGAGAGGTGTCTGCGGAGGCACGAGTCCTGTCGGATTCCTAGACTCGGTCGAAGCATCCGGTCCAAATCGAGTCCGCGTTAGTGGGTGGGCCTTCGATCGCGATACGCAGGCTCCGCTCACGCTGAGCGTGGCTGTCGGTTCCGCCACTCAAAACATCACGACTCGGGTTTCCCGGGCAGATGTCGCTGCAGTGATTCCTGGTGCACCCGGCAACAGTGGGTTCGACGCAACAATTGATGCAACGCCAGGGACGCAGAACATCTGTGTGACTGCTCTTGATGTCGGCGGGCCTGGTGTGAACACTGACCTTGGCTGTCGCTCCGTTCAGATACTTGGAACGCCGATTGCGTTTATTGATGGCACGCAAGAGCGACCGGGGTTCATCGACGTATGGGGTTGGGGTTGGCTTCCTGGAGATGCCTCGGCTTCGATTTCAATCGTTGTAGACGGCAAGGTTGCCGGTCGCGTCAATCGGACTCTTTCTCGCTCAGACGTTCAAAAACTCCTTCCAAGCGCAGAATTAATGACTGGTTATTCAGCGAGTGTGCCTGCATCAAGTGGGCCACACACTGTCTGTGTGGGGCTTAATCCATTCCCGGCTTCGCCGCTCGGATGTCGCCAAGTCATTTTGCCGAGTGGGAGCCCCTTCGGAATTTTGGATTGGGCGACGCCAGTTCCGGGTGGCATAAATGTCTCAGGTTGGGCACTTGACCCAGACATAGGTGGTCCCGTGATGGTGAGGGTCTACGTGAGCGGATCGAACGGACTATCGACGTATGACTTGAACGCGGATAGTCAACGGGTCGATATAGCAAGTGCGTTTCCGCTTTATGGGCCCGCTCATGGATTTTCTGGGAGGGTGCCCGCAGCGGGGGGTGCCAATTCGATCTGTGCGGTCGCAACAAACGTTGGGAACGGGGACAATAAAATTCTTGGTTGTCGCTCACTCATAGTTCCCGGTGGTCCGCCGAGTGGTTTCCTTGAGGTCGTGAGTCGTCAGGGCTCCTCCATTGCAGTGTCGGGATGGTCTATCGATCCGGACACAACTGATCCGGTGGAAATGCACATCTATGTCAACGGAGTGAACAACGTTGCACTGGCTTCGAGATTTCGCGCAGATATCGGCGTCGGATTCCCTTCGTACGGAGCGAGCCACGGTTTCACCAGGTTGGTTGATGCCCCTGCGGGTCCGGCAACCGTCTGTGTCTACGCCATCAACATTGGCCTAGGCAGCAATGCGCTGCTTGGATGTCGTTCCGTCTGAGGCCAATCTGTTGCTTTCGGTCGTCATGGGGATGAACTGCTAGACAGACCGCTGTGAAGGGACTCATCCTCTCCGGTGGCGCCGGCACACGTCTGCGCCCGATTACCCATACCAGCGCCAAGCAACTGGTGCCCGTTGCCAACAAGCCGATCCTGTTTTACGGGATCGAAGACATGGTTGAAGCGGGAATCACTGAAATCGGCATTATCACTGGCGACACGGGACCAGAGATCCGCGAGGCAGTGGGCGACGGAAGCCAATGGGGTGCCAACGTCACGTATATCCCTCAGGACGCTCCACTCGGTCTGGCTCATTGTGTCCTCATCGCACGCAACTTCCTTGGCGACGAGGACTTTGTGATGTATCTCGGCGACAACCTGCTCCGTCAGGGGATTGCTGAATTTGTCGAGAGCTTTGAAGCCGACCATGTCGAATCACGCGCTGGCGATGCACAAGTTCCGTCCGCGCAGATCCTGCTTGCGCGTGTCGATGATCCGCAGCGGTTTGGTGTCGCCGAGATCGGACCAGATGGCGAGGTCACCAAGCTCGTCGAGAAACCTGAGCATCCAAAATCCGATCTCGCTCTTGTCGGTGTGTACCTCTTTGACCCGAGCATCCATGAAGCGGTCGCTGCGATCGAACCGTCGCCGCGAGGTGAACTCGAAATCACCGATGCAATTCAATGGCTCATTGACAATGGGCATCGTGTTCGACACGAGGTGCTTGAAGGCTGGTGGAAAGACACCGGCAAACTCGAACCACTCCTCGAAGGAAATCGACTCGTACTTGACATGCTTGAAGCATCGAACGCCGGAACCGTTGACGCTGCATCGGTGCTTGAAGGAATCGTCGTGATCGAGGCAGGTGCAGAGGTGGTGAATTCCACGTTGCGTGGTCCAGTGATTATCGGTGAAGGATCTCGAATCGTCGACAGTACCGTCGGGCCCTATGCGTCGATTTATTTCGATTGCGAAATTTCTGCCAGCACCATTGAGAATTCGGTGATTCTTGAGCAGAGTCGAATCACTGGTGTCGAAGGAATTGCCGATTCTTTAGTGGGTAAGCAAGTCGAGGTTCGCAGAGCTCGAACTACACCAGCGGCTACTCGCTTGATGATCGGTGATCACTCGATTGTCGAGCTCCGTTAGGCGTTGTGGTTGGAGCGGGATGGTCGTTGAAGATGGGTTGAAGCCAATAGGGCGGTATTGCGTCGTAGGATGGTGAGGCCAAACCAGTCTCGGAGCTTGAGTTTCCATGTCTACTAGCGAGAGAATTCTGACACCCGTTGCGGGTAAAAGATCGACGATCGTCCGTCTTTTACTCAAACTGGCGGTGGCATCTGCTTTTTTGATTGTCGGTTTTCTTTTTTTCTCAGGGTCTGCTGGCGCGTTAATGCGCGGGATAGACGTTGCGAGTTGGCAGCATCCAGGTACGACATCGTCGTCGTGTGGCCGCCCGATTGATTGGCGGCAGGTAGCAAACTCAAACATCAATTTCGCGTATGTGAAGTC
>CAIPQK010000083.1 GCA_903867185.1 uncultured Candidatus Nemicrothrix sp.
GTAGATGGTGGGACGAAAGCCGGGGCGGGGTGGTTCTTTTCTTCGACGGAAGAGCGCTTCACGAATCGCCCAAAGGGCCTGTGACCTGAGGCACAGTAAAACGCCGTTCTTCGGTGCAACTCTTGACCTCTTGCACCACCTATGATTGAGTCAACACATTGCACCTTCGGGTGGCCGTGCCCAATTGCTGGGCCTCAACAGCACAGGAGACACCATGCTCGGACCGGATGACCACTACATCATCATTTCGGCCGACACCCATGCGGGTGGCAGCCACGTTCAGTATCGAGAATTTCTCGACCCCAAGTACCGCGATGACTTCGATGCATGGCGCGAGAAGTACAAGAACCCCTTCAAGGATCTGAAGGACACCGACCTGCGCATCCGCAACTGGGACGACGATCGTCGTGATGGCGACATGTTCGCCGATGGCGTTATTGCTGAGGTCATCTACCCCAATACCGTTCCGCCGTTCTTCCCGAACTTCGTGCTCTTTGCACAGCCGCCAACGCCCGACGAATACGAACATCGTCATGCAGGCGTTCAGGCGCACAACCGTTGGTTGGCCGATTACTGCAGCCGCGCTCCCGAGCGTCGCGCTGGCATTGGTCAAATCTTCCTGAACGACGTTGACGACGCGATCGCCGACGCAATCTGGTGCAAGGAAAACGGTCTTCGTGGTGGCGTTCTCATCGGTGCAGTTCCGCCGACTGCTGAATGGATCAAGCCGCTTTACCATCCCGATTACGACGAGTTGTGGGCGGCTTGTGCCGAAAACAACATCCCCGTCAACGCTCATAGTGGCACCGGTGGCCCTAAGTACCACCCAGCGCCGGCAATGCCGTTGGTTCATTTCATCGAAATTCCGTACTACTCGCAGCGCCCGCTTGTGCACATGATTCTTTCTGGCGTTTTTGAACGTCATCCGAATCTCAAGTTCGCCCTTACCGAAACTGGTTGTGCGTGGATTCCACCGTTGCTTGATTCGATGGACAGCCTTCTCACCGGAATGCGTGGCAACAAGGTTGGCGAAATGCGTTTCGAGGGAGAAACCGTTCCTCCTCGCTCAGCAAGCGAATACTTCGCCCAGAGTTGCTTCGTTGGAATCAGCCAGCCAACCCCTGCTGATATCGCCGCTGGTCTCGACATTCTCGGCATCGACAAGATGATGTGGGGCAATGATTATCCGCACGAAGAGGGCACGCATCCATTCACGCGTGAACATCTCCGTCAGGTTCTCGGTCACCTTGAACCCACTCAGATTCAGCAGATCCTCGCTGGTAACGCTGCGGAGTTCTACAACTTCGACCTCAAGGCCTTGCAGCCCTTCGCTGACAAGTACGGCCCCACCGTCGGCGAGATTGCTGTCCCACTCACATCGCTTCCATCGGGAGCGAATCAGGCGCTTGAACGTTCAGCTGCCCAGCTTTCCAAGGCGGGCTGAGTTCAGTCTGAGTTCACGACTGCATGTACGCGAGAAGGCCCCGGATTACTCCGGGGCCTTCTTCGTTCTCGATTCCCTTGTTGAGCGCAGAATCTGAAATTCGTCTTTTTAGTTGTTCTGTTGGTTCGAGTTCTGGTTGTCTTGGTTGTCGTTACTGCCGCAGTCGTCATTCTTTGGCTTTGATGGCCAGGTGCATACGTCCACATAAGTCGTGCCGCCGCCACCGCCTGCCGAAACGACAAGGTATTCCGAACCCTTGGTTGCGCTAAGTCCGCTTCCGCCCCAACGTCCGCCGCCGCCACCTGAATTGGTGACTGACCAACCGGCCGCCTTGACTGCAGTTTCATACGAGCCAGCGATGCTGTTACCGGCTGCGGAGGTGGTGTAGCTCGTCATTGTTCCACCGTCACTGAGTGACTTTGTTCCGGTCTTTGTGACGCCTGCGATCGTCGGAAGTGTGGACCCGGCAGATGCAGCAGTCGTTGACGATGCCGACGACTTTGCCGCTGTTGTCGTCGTCGATGATTCGCTCTTCTTGCTGCTTGAGCAGGCGGTGAAGAGCAGTCCCACGCTGAGAGCGCAGGCTGCGATTGCAACATGCTTCTTCATGATTTCTCCTATTTGGTTTACGAGACTGTTATGAAAAGAGATTCGTAATGAGCGTGAGAGCACTCAGAATGAATAACGCCGCCGCGGGCAATGTCTCTGCGCCGGAGTCTCCGAGTTTGGCGTGGGCTCGAATGGCCAGAATGAAATAGGCGACGAGTCCAAGTGCGGCAAGAACACCAATAGGTCCGATGGCAAGACCCACGAGGAGGCCGAGGCCTCCAAGAGCTTTCATGAGCCCCAGCGTCCGAACGAAATTTGGACGCCGGCCCAATTTTCCGACGAGTTCGATGACCGATTGAGGCAAGGTGAAGTCGTAGGCCGCGCTCCCAAGCATGACGAGCGCGGTGACGACCGAGAAGAAAGTTGCTGCGCTACTCATGGACGAGAACGCTATTGCTCAGAAACCTTCGGCCGAGGGATGCCGAGACCTCCCAGCAGCGCCTTGGGCAGGTAGCGTTTGGGCTATGAGCCAGTACGAACCAAGTCCATGGGAACCCATTGCCGATCATGTGGAGCGCTATCTCTCCACCAACGGGGAGGACGGATTCCTCTGGGAAGGCGCCGAAACCATTGTGCTGACCACGACCGGTGCGAAATCGGGCAAACTCCGTCGCACCCCATTAATTCGAGTCACCGATGGCGAGCGGTATTTTTGTGTTGCTTCCATGGGTGGTGCGCCGAATAATCCGCAGTGGTTTCACAACATGGTGGCCAACCCGGCGGTCACGGTTCAGGATCGTGCCGACGTCCACCAGCTCACCGCACGTGTTGCCACGCCTGACGAGAAGGCGAAGTACTGGTCGATCGCAACCGCTGCCTGGCCTGCCTACGACGCGTATCAAGCATCCACTGAACGCGATATCCCACTCGTCATTTGCGAGAAGGCATAAGTCGGAGTTTCTGATGACAGCGGAGCACCAACACTCTGCTGACCGTGCTCATAATTCTGACACCCATGCAAAGCATTCCCGGTTGACTGCATCGATGACGGTGTCATTGCAGCCATTGCGCTGGCTGGTCGTAGGTTGCTTGGGTCTTGCTGTGGTTGGAATGGTTCTACCGTTCTCTCCAATACCACCGTGTCCGCTGTTGACGATTACTGGTGTTCCTTGTCCGCTCTGTGGGATGACCCGATCAGCTCGTTCGCTCTTGCATTTCGATCTTTCGGCGTCTTTGCGATATCAGCCCTTCGGGTTTGGGGCGTTTCTGGCCGGAATGACCATCCTTGCCCTGTGGGCGATACCGAGAACTCGCGCAGTTTCTGTTGTTCGCATACCCGTTGCGGTTGTTGTTGCGGTGGTCGCCATCTCGTGGATCTGGAATATCGCGTTCAATCCGACATTCGCGTGATTCAAGTTCGCAGCGGAAAACGACAAACGCCCCGGCGAACCGGGGCGTTTGCGAAACAGAAGTTTGCTTATCAGGCAGCGACAGCGCCCTGTGCTTCCCACAGTTCATTTGCAGCATTCTGAACCTGAACGATCCAGATAAAAACGCCCACAAAGGGGAGCAGAATCCACAGTCCGTGGATCGCGTTTATGCGCTCAGGCATACCAGCACGCTTGCGGGTTTCGCCGATTTGCCAAGGAATAAGGAAGATGGCGACGATGCCGCAGACGATCGTGATCAACAGGCCGACGATGCCGGAAATTCCTTCATTGTCGAACTCGTTCGTTTCTTTGAACATTTCGTAATGCCAGTAGATGCCATAAATGCCAAGAGTGATAATGGTCAATAAAATGACAACGATTGGATTGCGGATTTTTCCAACTGGACGCATTGGATCCCCCTTTGGGTTAGCGGTGACATCGAAGATGTCCCTGAGGTAAGCGTAGAAGTTCTGAACGGGCTGAGACGGGATTGTCTCAAACGTTCATTCGCCGGCCTTCATGAGTTCAACTCGAACGCCATCGGGGTCGGCGATGAAGACCAGTTCGACCGATTCCTCGCCCTCACCCATCTTGGTGCGCGTCTTTTCGATGACCGTTCCGCCGCACTCGACAAGACGAGCAATCTCGGCATCCATGTCATCGACGTACACGGCGAAGTGGGTGAACCCCACCTGGTTGCGTGACATTGATGGGGCTCCGTGGGTGCCGGGAGTGCGGTAGTAGAGAAGTTCAAACTCAAAACCGTCGCGCTTGATGAAGTGCGCGGTGAAGTCGACTTCGCCGCCGACCTCAAGTGAATCGGACCACTCGCCGCCAACGGGCGGGACCATCGTGGTTTCGAAACCCATGCCGTCGCACCAGAATCGAAGTGATTTCTCGAGATCGGTAACGCAAATGCCGACGTGGTGCGGGTAGATAGCCATAGTTCCCCCTCAAACAGAACACCGGTATTGGCGTCTGCGAGGAGTGTAGGTCGCAATGTGGACTCGATGACGAGCGTCTTCGGGCGCCGCGAGCGCTAGGTTTCGACAATAGGGGGTAGTCATGACGTTTAATCCGTTGACCGCTGAATTCGACGATCATGGATTCGCTGATTTGCGACAACAGTGTCCTGTCTCGAAAACAGAAATGGGTGCTTGGTATTTCGCTCGCTATGACGACAGTGTCGAAGGCGCAAAGAGCGTCGACCGGTTCATTGCAAGCTTCCGCGAACCGGGAGTCGTGGTTGCTCCTGAGGAACAACTCATCAGCGAGATCCCTGAACCGCGTCATGGTCAGATTCGCCGAATTATCAACTCAGCAATCGCCGCTCATCGAATTGGTCGCGTCGAACCGTTCTGTGTTGATCTTTGCCACTCGCTGCTGGACGACATTCTTCAAGCGACTGGTCCGGTTGATTTAGTTTCGGATTACGTCATGCCGGTTCCAAATAACGTCATCGCCCATCTACTCGGGGCGCCTCCCGAAGATTTTTGGCAATGGGCGAACTGGTCAGACGAAGTTGTGCAGGGCACGTACCCAACAAAGAATAAAAACGAACGGGGAGAGGGACTCGCTGGAGCCCATCCAGAGTTTGTTACCTATGTTGACGGGCTAATCGCAGATCGTCGGAGAGAACCCACCGATGATTTCATTACCCGGCTCATCAATACGGAGGTAGACGGACGCAAACTCACTGAGATCGAAACGAGAACGCAACTCGTTTTTCTTTTCATTTCGGGAAATGAGACCACTAGGCACCTCATTGGAAATCTTCTGTGGCGCGTCTCGAGCGATCAAGAGTTGTTCGCCACGTTGCAGAACGATCGCTCGCTAATCCCCTTAGCGGTCGAGGAGTGTTTGCGACTCGATCCTCCTGTGAAGTTTCTGATGCGTAATTGCATGATCGATACCAGTGTCGCCGAGGTTGATATCTCTTCAGGCGAGAAGGTTGTGTTCGGTATTGGTTCGGGGAACCGTGACGACAATAAGTTCGAAGAAGGCAATAGCTTCCGTCTTGATCGCCCCGACCCGAGAGCGCATCTGTCCTTCGGTGGAGGACCGCACGTCTGTCCTGGAGCGACGCTTGCAAGACTCGAAGCACGAGTGGCGCTCGACGTATTTCTCGACCGTGTGAAGGAAGTTGCATTAGTCGACCCCGAGTTCAAGGGCGTTGAGGTGTTCTGGGCGCATGGTCCGTCCACACTTCTGGCAAACATCGCCGGGAACTAGCGTCTAGGTCTTCACGAAACGAGGGGGAGTTATGGCAGGTCGGCTTGAGGGAAAAGTTGTCATCATCACCGGCGCCGCACGCGGACAGGGTCAGGCCGAAGCCGAGCGGTTCTCTGCCGAAGGTGCCCATGTCATTGCTGGCGACGTGCTTGACCACGATGGGATCCACCTTGACGTGACCTCGCCCGAAAGTTGGGCCGAAGCTGTCAGTGGGGCGGTCGAGAAGTTCGGGCGTGTTGATGTGCTGTTGAACAATGCCGGTATCCGAGCGCTCGCTCCCGTTCACGAGATGCCGCTCGTCGATTTTCAACAGGTACTCGACGTCAATCTGCTCGGTCCACTTCTAGGTATCCAGGCCGTCGTCCCGCATATGCCCCGTGGTGGGTCGATTATCAACGTGTCGTCACTCAATGGTGTTTCGGCGACCATCAACTCTTCGGCGTATACGACATCTAAGTTCGCGTTGCGGGGCCTTACGAAAGCCGCAGCGCTCGACCTTGGTCCATTAGGTATTCGAGTCAACGCGATTCTTCCCGGAGTTATTCGCACGCCGATGATCGCGTCAATCGTTGAGGATCACGAAGACCGACTGGCTGCAGGTCTTCCGCTGGGCCGCATCGGAGAGCCGATGGACATCGCGTCGGCGGCGTTGTTCCTTGCAAGCGACGAGTCGGCATGGATCAGCGGCCTCGATCTGACGGTCGATGGTGGCCAGATGGCAAGCACGCCAAAACTTTAAGAGCGAGACGTGGACAAACTCGACCTTGTAAATCCCGATCTGTACCTGAGTGGGGTGCCACGCGACTATCTCAAGTGGTTGCGCGACAACGAACCGATCTCCTGGCATGAGGAAGTTGACGGCCCGGGTTACTGGGTGTTCTCCCGCTTCGACGATGTTGTCGCGGCCAACAGAGATTGGGAGTTGTATTCCAACTCTCTAAAGGGTTCGTCGATCGAAGAGGCGCGTTCGGAAGATGAGCTCGTCGCTCGTCGCCGAATGTTCGTCAATCAAGATCCGCCTCAACACACGCGCTATCGCAAACTTGTGAGTTCGGCGTTCACTCCTGGGCAGATCAGGCGCATGGTTCCCCTGATCGAGGAGACGTGCTCGCGCCTCGTTGACGGACTGCTCGATGGTGAAGTTCATGATTTTGTTTCAGTGGCCGAAGAACTCTCTTTTCAGATGGTGGCAACGCTGTTTGGGGTTCCGGAATCAGACTGGCCCGCGCTCATCGAGATCACGCGAGTTATGGCCGATTTTCAAGATCCGGAAGTGAACCCAGGCCTGGCTCCTAGGCCCGAGATGCAGCGCGACATCGCCGAGTATGCGCTCTCGCTCATTACTGATGTGCGCGCGAATCCCGATCGGCATCTTGGCGTTGTTGCTGACCTCGCCAATGCTGAGATCGTCGACGATGACGGAGTTCATCGTCTGAGTGACTCGGAAATCGTTGGCTTCTTTCCTGCCGTGCTTGTTGGCGGTTTGAGCACCACGGCGCACTCCATGACCGAGATGATTCATTCTTGGGTTGAAGAACCAACGTTGTTCGATCCGTGGCGTGGTCAAGAGTGTCCGTCGGCATTTGTCGAGGAGTTCTTAAGGTGGCGAGGACCAGTGATGTCATTCCGACGCACGGCCACTCGAGATCATGAGAGAGGCGGCGTCCAAGTCGCAGCCGGCGACAAAGTTCTTCTGTCGTATGCGTCAGCAAATCACGATGATCGGCACTTCTCTGATCCCGAACTCTTCGATCCGTCTCGAGATCCGCTTGATCATGTGGCATTCGGTGGGGGAGGCCCACATTTCTGCATTGGTGCGCAACTCGCGCGCATGGATCTGAAACTCGTTTTCGGTGAACTTCTTCGGAAGATAGGCACTGTCGAGTTAGCGAGTGATCCGCAGCGATTGCGGGCAAACCAGTTCGCCGGCTGGCTCCATTATCCAATTCGCGCGACCGCGGTATGACCTCATTCCACGTGCCGGCCAGCGATCAATCGATCTGCATCGGATGTGGGCTTTGCTGCGACGGAACCGTCGTGACTCACCTAGCGGTCCGTGACGAAAGCGACTTGGGCGCCCCATTGCGAGGGCTTGGTGTCGAGATCATCGCTGCAGCTGATCCTCCTGTGTTTGCTCTCCCTTGCCCTGCAGTGAACGAAGGAATCTGCACCATCCATTCGTTGCATCGGCCGTCAGCATGTTCGCAGTTCGAGTGTTCACTCTCTCAAGGAGTGATCGAAGAAACGGTCACAGTCGCTGAAGCTCGAATGTTGATCTCCGCGACGCTTTTACTCCGCGACGCTTATCGAGATGGATCGGTGAGCGTCGACGTGTTTAACGAACACATCGATTCAGTTTTTCGGAGATAGCCGAAAACTTCTCAGACCGAAGAATCCGCGGGTGCTTCGGTGGAATCAAACTTCCCCGAGTGACGTGGTAGGGCGAAGATGGCTACGACGGCAGCTGCTGCCATAAAGAGGCCGAGCCCGCGGAAGACGATCTGGCATGCCTCGGCGTAATCGAGTTGGATCGCATGGAAGACATTTCCGGCGTTCGCTCCAAATTGTGAGAACGCTGAGGAAGCATTCCCGCCACCCGAGCCATGCATCGCGGAGGCAACTTGATCAGCGGTCGAAGCGTCAATGCCCATTCCTGAAAGCGAGTTCAGGATCCTCGAATGAAGTGAGGTGGAGAGGATGGTTCCGAGAATGGCGAGACCAACGCTGGCGCCATAGTTGCGAGCAGTTTGAGTGACGCCTGTGGCCTCACCGAAATTGTCTGAAGGAACCTGATTGATTGCGTCGGTGTTGGCGGAGCCGATGAGCATCCCCAGGCCAAGTCCTGCGAGCACGATCCACGGCCACTGCTGATTCTCGCTGAGGGTTGTGAGGCGAGATGCCCAAGCGAAGAAACCAGCCGCTGAAAGGAGGCTTCCCCAGATGACTGCAGGACGGGCTCGACCTTTGTCGAGCATCCGACCGCCGAATTGAACTCCGGGAGCGAATCCCGCGAAGAAAATGAGGAGATACATGCCGGCGTTAGCAGTGCTCCATCCAAGTGCGATCTGCGCGTACATGCTGGCGAAGAAGAAGACAGGAACGAACGCACACGAAGCGAGTAGGAGAATCGCATTTTGGGCAGCAAAGACTCGGTTCGAGAAGAACGACAGTCGAATGAGCGGAGTTGTCTGATGGCGTTCAAACTCGACGAAGAGACCAATAAGGATCAAGCCTCCGATGATGCACCCGAGCGTGGGGAGACTTTCCCAACCCCAAGAAGACGCCTGTTGAAAGCCGACGACGCTGAGGCCCATGCCAGCAGCGATGAGGGCGGCCCCGACCCAGTCGATCGATTCCTTCACGCGATCGTTTGGAACTTTTGCGATTGACATCAAAATCAGGCCAACAGCTGCAACCGGGACATTCACCCAAAAGATTGCTCGCCAATTCCACTGGACAAGGTGGGCTCCAGCAAAGGGGCCGATAGCGGTGAGTGCACCTGCGACGGCGAAGAAGATCGCGATTGCGCGACCTCTTCGCTCTATGGGAAATGAGCGAACAACGATCGAAAGGGCGGCAGGAAACATGAACGCCGCGCCAACACCTTGGAGAATTCGGAAGCCAACGAGCCATGTCTCGGCGATGTCCCCTGTTGGAGTCGCGCCACAAAGAATTGACGCGACGATGAAGACAAGCGTTCCACTCACCACCATTGTTCGGCGTCCAACGACATCGGCAAGCCTTCCGCCGAGGGCGAAGAACGCAGCAAGGGCAACAAGGTAACCAGTGACCATCCACTGAACGCCGGTGGAAGAGAGGCTTAGTTCATGCTGAATGTCCGGAGCAGCAATCGACACGATCGTCATATCGATCTGCGTCATCGCCACCACACAAATCATTGCTGCGAGAGTGAGTTTCTCTGACGAGCTTGATCTTGTTGCCGTTGTCATGACGACTCCCATTATTTAAGCGTTCTCGTATGTTCTGACCCGATGCTTTATTTATTTCCTGGAGAACATAATGCAATCACTGGATACACAGTGGATCTGGGTTGGGACAGTCTCGACGTCAATCAAGTCTTCTTACGGCATTGCCTTCTGGTGTCGGCGCTGAAGTATCCGCTGGGCCAAGACGCCGACGGGCTTACTCACAAAGAAGGCTCCGAACCAGAACCATGTCGCGACTCGAGTGTTCACCGCCGCAATCGGAATCGAAGCGGCAAACACGATCGGTGTTGCAATTGATGAGGAGACGGTCTTGTCGATCATGTCCTGCGTGACTGTCGAATCCATGAGGTTGCCTCGCCAAGCGATAACGACGGTCACTGCTGCGGTAAATCCAGCCAGGGCAATTGTGGCTGCGTACATGCCGACTGCCGCGAAGGACTTCGTGTACTCCGACATCACCAATGTCGGGAAAGGTAGGAAAACGATCGTTGCAAGATGAACGAAATTGCTGGCGGTTAATGCGCCATTTGTTCGGTCAATCAGCGCAAATGTCTTACGGTTGACTGTCCAATAAACACCGATGACGACAAAACTGATTGCAGCAGAGAGAAAAACATCTTGTTGATCGGCGATGGCATTCCAGACTTGGTTCTCGTTGAGTCCAGTAGGAATGTGAAAGTTCAAAATCAGAAGAGTTATTGCAATGGCAAAGACGCCGTCGCTGAATGCCTCAAGACGCACAGTGCCTTGTGACTGGCGAAGTAGAACTGGTTCTAACGAACTGCCCTGATCGCTATCCATTCCTGAGGGCGTCTCCATAGGTCGAGCGTATGCGCAACCTGATGAACAGGAGGTGACTGCCGATACTTTGGAATTTGCTTGGCCTCCAGTTGCGCTCGATGATCTTCAGAGGAAGACCCGGTAATGCAGGAGATGCTGACTGCGCACTTCCGGATTGGCGACTGACTCTCAGTTGGCTTCGAGGCCCTGATCGGCGAATGATTCGTTGAAGGCGTGAATGCACCACATCGCGTGGAGAAGGTGCTCAACATCGCGGTCGCTGAATGGAGCGGTGGCTTGGCGCTCACGCAGTTGTCGGAAACCTGCGTCCATGGCGTCGATCGCTGGACGTAGTTTTGAGTGAATGCGCTGCGCCAGTGCAGGAGTGTCAGACCAAAGAGAAAAGTCGATGTCTGAGATCGCATCATGAAGCGCTTGGATGACACCTCTAAATTCAGGTTCGAGGAGCCGTTGGGCGGAATCGGTGTGGCCTCGAGTCGCAACGATGACGAGGGAGCGCGTCACCCGACTGGTGCGTTTTGTGAGTTCCAGGGCGAGCGAAAGGCTGTCTGAGCGTCCTCCAATTCCGCCTGGTTCGTAGGTCGCCTCGGTGTAGGTGGCATCACGTTTTCTGACATCGCCAAGAAGGGCATGTAGGCGGTCTTCCAAGTTGGGATCGACGGTGGAATCGAGCCACTGATCAAGTGCGTCGCAGGAGAGACGAAATACGCCGATGAGATCTTCGGTCAAGCCGATTCGCAGAGTGTTGACGGCCCGATGGGGGAACACCACTGCACCAATAGCGACAGCAACGATGCAACCGAGAGGAACATTGAGGCCTCGTCCAATTGCGGTCGAGAGCGGATCGCCTTGGGGAATCGCAGTGAGGAGCAAGGTGCTGGCCCCCGCAAGTCGTGCGCCAGCGTCAAGTCTCAAACTGGACATGACGATCAGGGTGACCGTCACGGTCAGACCGGCGACAATTAGTCCGTTGACAGGGAGAAGGACGACACCAACTGCAATGAGGAGAGCGATAACCGTTGCAAGAATTCGGGTAATCGACGCGCTGATCGAAGCGCCGATGCTTCCGGCTGTAGCGACGACGGCGGAGACGCCAGCCCAATAGGGCGAACTCAATCCGATCCAGCGCGCAAGACCGAGCGCTGCGATTGTCGAGATGCCTGCCTTGATGGCGAATTCGATTGACGTTCTCGTTGGGGCTTTAGCGAGTTTCATCGCTCGCCAAACGAGTGAAGGGTGCGGGATGAACTAGCCAAGGTCGATCCAGAAGAATTATGGAGTCAGCGACGTTCGAGGATGCGAAGAGGCAGACGACGAGGACCGCGAACCTGGCCTTGTGAGAACGTGGTCGGCTCCGAGGTGTTGAGCTCAAACTTCGTGTAGCGCTTGAGCCACTCTTCGAGAGCGACCGTCATTTCCATGCGGGCGAGGTTGGAACCGAGGCAGCGGTGAATACCAAGGCCAAATGCGCTGTGGCGATTGATCTCACGATCGATCAATACCTCGTCGGCGTTGTCGAATGCGTTCGGGTCGCGATTCGCTGCAGGGAAACTAAGGAAGATCCAGTCGTCCTTCTTCATCGGACAACCTTGGAATTCAAAGTCGTCCTTAACGAGACGAGCCATTGAGACTGGCGCGTAGGCACGAAGGAACTCTTCGACGGCGGAAGGAAGCAGTTCGGGGTGAGCGATTAGTCGGGCCAGATCTTCGGGATTGTTGGCCAGGTGCCAGATCGATGAACCGATGGCCGACCAAGTGGTGTCGATGCCAGCGACGATCAACAGAATGATCGAACCGAAAACATGCTCATCGGAAAGCTTGCTGCCCATGATCTCGGCATCAAGCAAATAACTGATGAGTCCGTCATCGGGGTTCTCACGGCGCTCATAAACCGCCGCGCTGATGTAGTCCTCGACGGGCTTAAACGCCTCGATGCGCTCTTCGGCTGGGAGGTCGACTCCTTCGAGAACGATCCGAACGAATTCACGGAACTGTTCGCCGTCTTCTTGTGGGAGTCCGCACAGCTTTGCGATGAGACCAACCGGAATGTGTTCGGCGTACTGAACGCTGGCATCGACGAATTCGGCATCGGCCATTTCATCGAGAAGGCGTGCGCAAAGTTCGCGTGTGAATGGTTCCAGTGCAGCAATTGGACGCGGCGCAAATGCTGGGAGGAGTAATCGGCGGGCGATCTCGTGAAAGGGAGGATCAGAAGAGATTGGGGGAGCAACGCCGATCGGCGCGGGCAGGGCATCGTCGCCAGGTCGCCCGTTGTTAATAACGACGGTGCGTGACGTGAAGTGCTCGGTGTCGTTAGCGATTGCTGCGACTGCTTCATAGGTCATCGGCGCCCAGAGGCCGCCGTAGCGATCGCTATGAGCAACGGGACAGCGTTCGCGGAGATCTTCCATGATGGGGTAGGGATCGGCGACCCACGCTTCATCGGTGTGATCGAAGTCAGTTGCAAAATCGGTAACAGGAGGCTTGATCATGATCAGTCACCAATCACAATCGCGAACTCGGGGCAGTTGCCCTCAGCGAGCTTGGCCTTTGCGAGTTGCTCGTCGTTGAGCTCACCGGTGACAACGACTACGGCAGTTCCGAGATCGTCGCAATCGAAGAGGTCGGGGGCGAGGCTGTAGCAGCGACCGTGGCCCTGACACTTCTCTGTATCGAGATGGATCTTCATTGCAACTCCGATTCGAATTCTCGTCTACTTCCATCATCCCACGGCAACGGGGATTGAGCGAGGCGGGGAATTTTTGGCACTGCGAGTAAGTTCTGCCGTGCTTTGCCAGTGGTTGTTCCTCGATGGTTCCCGGAAGGAGTGTTCATGAACAAGCCAATTGAAGCGTCAGATCAGAGTGAGATTCGGGCTTCGATGACGCGCCGCCTCCATCGTCGAGCAGTGGTGAATGGTTCGATGGTGCTGCCAGCAGTTCCGAACATGGTTGATGACTACGTAGAGATGTGCGACAGCACATTTAAGGCTGTTGGTGTTGTCTTCTCAGAAGATCAACTTCACCAATTGCGTGGAGTCTTAGTGGAACAACTCGCGATCGCGTATGCGGCTTCTCCTCGATCTGAAATTGTCATCACCTACGAGAAGCCTGTTGGTATGCGGATCAACTATTTGGTGAAGGCACAATGGGCGGCTCTCGATGTTGCTTACGACCAATGGGTTGCCACGCGTGAGCCGCCACTTTTCGGCACAGAGCCCGATGCGATCGTGACGGCGATGGCGAATCAAGTTGACGAACCATCGGCTTTTCCGATACTTGATATCGGTGCTGGCACTGGTCGAAACGCAATCGCTCTTGCGCGCCGCGGCCACTCAGTTGATGCCGTTGAGTTGTCACCAAAGTTTGCCGACATCATTCGTCTCGAAGCCAAAAGCGCGAAGTTGGACGTACGGGTCATCTCAAGCGACATCTTCACTGCAACAGAAGAACTCCGTCGCGACTATCGAATGATCTTGCTCTCGGAAGTTGTTTCTGATTTCCGATCGATGGAACAACTTCGCGACGTGTTCGTTCTCGCCGCTCGCTGTTTGGCGCCAGACGGCATATTGATCTTCAACTCATTCATTGCACACGAGGATTACCTGCCGGATGACGCAGCGATTGAACTCGCGCAGCAGTGCTACTCAGCGATCTTCACACGAGCGGATCTTGCGGCGTCTTCGGCGGGACTCCCGTTCCGTCTCGAACTCGAAGAGTCGGTCTACGACTACGAGAAGGCGAACCTTCCGGCCGAGTATTGGCCACCCACGAAGTGGTATGAGTCATGGGCGAGCGGCCAGGACGTTTTCGACGTCGATCGCGCTATTTCTCCGATCGAACTGCGCTGGTTTCTCTACCGTCGCAATTCGTGATCGTTGGTCGGGCGAATGTGGAATCGATGCCGCGATTGCACTGAGGCAGTGGCCGATGCGGCCCAGAAATCCGGTCATTGAGGTGAAAACCCCGGTTAGGGTTTCGTCCTACAACAACGTGACAAAGCATTGGGAGTGAAGTGCAGTGAAGGCGAAAAGGGCTGGGCTGGTTTTCGGTGCTTTCCTGGGGTTCTTTTCGCTGCTTGTTGTCGTGAGCGCGTGTTCCAGTTCGTCAAAGAAGTCGTCTTCTCCAACGACCTCATCATCGGTCGCCGCGACGACGACAGCGCCGCCGGTCTCGTCAACGTCAACCACTGTGCCAGCGCAACCCTCGAACTCTTCGGCAGGACGTCCGGCTTCGAGCGCCTCAGTAACGCTCGCATCGGAGCCGGAAGTAGAACCGACTCCTGAGCCGACTCCAGGACCAGATCCAGTCGCGTGTCTTGCCGAAGTTCAGGCATGGCTACCTGCGAACCGTGAGACCTTGCTTGACAACTCATTCAGTGTCGCGATCATCGCGGGAATAATCGAAAACCAGTTCCCCGAATGCTCTGCAGATTTCTTGGTGCAAAACGGCACTGCAACTCATCCCGATGCTGGAGAACTGTTTGGCACGGGTTTCAGTTTCGACGCGTCAACCTGCAGCGGTGTTGTCACGTGCGCCGGTGGTCGTGGCGGTGTGCTGGTCGGTAACGGTGGCGACGGTTACAACGGCGGCGCGGGTGGGGACGCCGGCAAGTACGGCAATGGTGGAAACGGTGGCGATGGCGGTGCCGGTTTAGCGGGGATTGCTGGAACTAACGCTGCCAAATCGGGCGGCTCCGGGACCGACGGCGGCTCTGGAGGCGACGGCGGCGATGGCGGTAAAGGCGGTGCTGGCGGATCCATTCTTGGCGACGGCGGCTCGGGCGGTAAGGGCGGCGTTGGTGGCAGCGGCGGCAACGGTGGCGACGGTGCTTCGGGTTACTCGGGAGTGAATCCAGGGGACTCGGGAGCGCCGGGTGGGTCAGGTGGCAACGCCGGATCTGGTGGAAATGGTGGCGCCGGAGGCCTCGGAGGCGTGGCACTTTCTGCTGAAGGATTTACTGGTGTGGTTGGAGTCGGCGGAGCGGCTGGTGTCGGCGGCAACGGCGGCAACGCTGGTTCAGGTGGTAACGGCGTTGCAGGAAGCGCGAGTGTCGCCGCAAGTGTCGCCGGTCTTGCTGGTGGCAATGGTGGCGACGGAGGTCGCGGCGGCGATGGTGGCGCCGGTGGTGAGGGTGGAGCCGGTTCGATTTACGGTGCCGATAGCGAAGGCGGCAATGCCGGAAACGGCGGTCAAGCTGGCAATGCCGGAAACGGCGGAGATGGTTTCAATGCAGTACTCGCCAAAGGTGTCCAGATCGCCGGCTCAGTTGGCGGCAAGGGCGGCAACGGCGGGGTTGGCGGCTCTGGCGGTACCCCGGGAGTCCGGGGTGGGTTTGTACCTAAGAGTGGCGTCGTTGGAATTGGCGGCAACGGCGGCAACGGCGGCAACGGCGGCAACGCCGGTAACGGTGGAAGCGGTGGAAGCGGTTCCGATGGCAAGCCTTCCTATGTAAATAGCCTTGACCGTTCTGGAGCTTCAGGCGGCGCGGGTGGGGCTGCTGGTGTGGAGGGTATCGGTGGCGCAGGAGCGATTAACGGAGCCACTGGCCTAGGAGGTAACGGCGGAAAAGGCGGCGCCGGAGGCGCAGGATCGAATTCGGCTCTTTACTGGAACGATGGCGGCAACGGCGGATCCGGTGGCGTCGGCGGAAGCGCAACGTCAGGAATTGGCGGTACCGGTGGAGCCGGAGGCAAGGGCGGTTCCGGATACAACGGCGCCATCAACAGTGGTGAAAGTGGAACGCACGGCGGCAGCGGCGGAATCGGTGGACGTGGTGGCGATGCAGTTGGTGGAACGAACGGGAATGGTGGAGCGGGTGGGGATGCGGGCGCTGCCGGCAACGGTGGAAGTGGCGTAGACGGAACCGCGTTGGCCCCAGATGGTGGAAAGGGTGGAGATGGTGGCAATCCCGGGAAGGCTGGTGCTGGTGGTGCCGCCGGTACCGGTGGAAACGGCGGAACGTCCGGTGCGAATGGCACACCCGTGACATCGGGTGGCAACGGTGGCGATGGCGGCAAAGGTTCAAGTGACGGCGCCCTCCTCGTTGGTGGAAACGGCGGTGCTGGCGGCAATGGTGGCTTGTTCGGTAATGGAGGTAATGGCGGCGCCGGTGGTCTTCTTGGTGGCAGTTACGGCGGCGGTATTCAACTCACCAACGCCGGTGGCGACGGTGGTAACGGCGGCGCCGGTTAACTCGACGCTTCAGCTTCAGCATGCTGAAGAGCAGGAACCTTGTTCGCTCGTCACGCTCTAGAGGGCAAGCAGTGACCTGACCGCCGCAATCAGCAGGACTAGGCCGTCGATCACCCCGCAGATGCTCGAGGGCTTCACGACCGAAGTGTCGAGGTTCGAGCGGGTTTAAGCGACGGGGGAGTCGCCCTTAGCTGCTGACTCCTGCGCTAGTCCGACGGTTTGATTGCCGGCCAGGTCGGGACTGGCTGCGAATGCCGCTTGGAGCGGTTCGTCTTTCCGCTCCCCTAATCTCGGGTTTTGCGAGCTCTTTGGTAAGAGCGTTGGAACTGTCAGCCTGTAAACGATGGAGCAATCGAAGCAGACGTGGCCGTCGTGCTGGTCGTTGTTGTGCTCGTCGTTGTTGTGCTCGTCGTCGTTGGGTCAGGAAACCCGGTCGACATGATCATTTTGTCGCATCCCCAAGGGGAGGCATCATTCGGGGTTCCGGCGAGAGTCACACTTGTGATGCCAGCGCCTTCGATTGAGAACGTGGTCCAAGTGTTGACAGCGGGGAACGTTGCCGACATTGAGTCCACAACAGCGTCAGTAGCACTCAGTCCCGTGACAGTGATTCCATTGCCATTGGAGGTGCCCAACGAAGCCGAGCAGTCGATCTGGAATCCGTCGATCGGCGTCGCGAATGTGATGGTTACAGGTTGATCGTCGTTCTGGCCGAGGAACTGTCTCCCGTCTGTTCCATCAAGGCCCCAGTTCGAAAGGTCGGTGGCGTCTCTCACGATCCCAAACGCACCCTCAATGGTGACGCCCTGTGCGGTGTAAATGTTTGCGTCGACATAGTCATCTTCTGGAACCTCCACTTCTTCGAAGTTGATAGTCGTGGAGGTGACAGCAGCGACGGCTCCTTCGATCCTCAGGAATATCGGACCGCCAAATGCCAGGAGGGCAACTCCGGCGATTGCGGCATAGCGGAGACGGGTGAGGTGAGAGAACATTTTTGCCATGCGTCAAATTTATCTATCAATAGAGCAAAAATCAACTGGCGAGGGGTCGGCATTAGACACCGCAAACCGGACGACTTCGCACCGAGATTGCGCTCGATCAGGCTTCACCCCCGGCGACGTCGATCTTGCTGCACAGCGCGCCGCCGCGGAAGCGTTCGCCCGGGCGAGATCGACATCACAATCCGCAGTGGTGACGAGCGACGACCTGACCGCGGCGATCAGCAGGACCAAGCCCTCGATCACTCCGCAGATGCTCGAGGCCTTCACGACCGAAGTGTCGAGGTTCAAGCGCGTCTGAGCAACGCGCGCATCGCCTCTAATCTCAGATGTCGCCCTTTGGATGCTCTGCCTCGCTCTGTACCTGCTTGATTGAGGTCCTTTCCAAAGACCTAGTGGTGGAGCTGGGGGGAATCGAACCCCCGTCCGTCTGGTGAGAACTGTCCGCGCTACGACCATCCCCGAGTCAGTGGCTTACGGCAACCACACCGCCGGGTCGGATGAGGCCGAAACCTCGCCGCCGGATCTTTCTCCGATGCCAACGGTCTTTCCCGTCGTCAGCCTTCTTTCAGGCTGTCACCCTCCGCTTCTGTTGCCGGGCTGCGGAGAGCAGGCCCCGTGCGCCATTGCTGGTCACGATTTCTCTCTACCGTCTGAGTGATCAGGCGGCGAGAGTCAACTGCTCATCGGCGGTTGATTTTGTGCCCCCGTTTAAGGAGTCTGAGGCCACTCCGGTCGCACGATCCAGCCTTCGGTCCCGACGTCGAAACCGATCAGCCCCGTGATCGTCCCTGCACACGACTCACTGGCAAGCCACTGAGAACATAAGCAAGAACAGCAAGGTTAGCGGTGCGGTGTGTCTGTTCGCACGAACAGTTCAGGGAAGCGCTTCAGCGCTCAAGTACCTTTGTATTTTCTGTTGAGGCAAAGGTCACCGGCCGAGGGGGAGTGTTTCTCTCCGAAAGAGAAGGTGCAGGTCGATGGCAAACCATTCCTATGACATAGAGGCTGAATCAGAAGCGTCAATCGAAATCGTTTTTGAAGTGATCGCTGATGCTCCAGGTTGGTCCCGCTGGAACAGGACGATCTCGCGCGCGAAATGGGATGTTGAAGGAAGTCCTGCCCCGTGGGGAGTTGGCGCAGTTCGCGCACTTGGGGCGAACGTGGGTCCAGTTTCCAGAGAACGCATTGTGGAATTCGACGCTCCCAATCACCAGGCCTATGTGATCGTGTCGGGTCCCATGCCCATTAAGGGCTACCGCGCCGATGTTCGATTGACATCAACGGCAATTGGCGGCACGCATATTTCGTGGAAGGGCTCGTGGACAACACGAGTGCCCGGAGTTTCAGGGTTTCTCAAGAAGATGGTTCGGGGCTTCGCAACTGGTGCGGCGCGTGAAGCCGAGAGGATTCAGAAAGAACGCGCCTAGTCCTCGCCGCGTTTGCGTGACCTGCCAAGCGCCTGATCGGCTTCACGTTTGGCTTCACGCTCGGCAATGGCCTGGCGACGGTCACCCTTTGTGCGTCCCCGTGCGAGGCCAAGTTCGACTTTGGCTCGACCGCCAGTGAAATAGAGCGACAACGGAACAATTGAAAGTCGTTCGAGGTCGACCCTCATACGCCAGCGATCGATCTGTTCGCGATGCAACAACAGTTTTCGTTTCCGGTCGGGTTCGGCGAGATCGTGCGTGGCACTCGTTCCCCACGGGGAAACATGCATGCCAATGAGCCAAGCTTCGCCCTGGTCGAAACGAGCGAACGCCTCTTTGATTTGCACCTGGGCTTCACGCAATGACTTCACTTCTGATCCGCGCAGGACGAGACCGGCCTCGACAGTGTCGAGAACCTCGTAATCGTGACGAGCCGACCGATTGGTCGCCACAATTCTCTTCGCATTCGGATCATCGGTGGTCGCCATGAGAACCCGTCAGGCTACCGGTGACGTGAGTTGATCGTCAGCCGCCGGTTAATGGTGCGCCTGGGATGGGTACACGACAGCCGCCGTCGACATCGAGCACCTGATTCAGTCGTCCTTGTGAAACCCACATACCGACGCAAAGCCCGAGATCAACAATTTCTGCATCGGTGAATGACGCGCGCATGCGAATCCAGAACGGATCGTCCATTGAGAGGTGATCGCGTGCGAATCGTTCGGCGAAGTCTGCAGCGAGTAGTTCGCGTTCGCTGAAGCCGTCCCACAACGCATCGCCTACGTGGTTGTAGAACTCTTCGTCGATCGTGTCAGCTTCGGCAGCGCGCGCGGGTGCATCACGAGCTGATCGCCAACCGAGACATAACTGGCACTCGTTGATCTGAGCAATACGAATGCGCGCTGCTTCAAATTCGCGCAGCGGAAGCACTGAATTTTCGTAGACAGCGGCAGAAAACTGAGCGGCGGGGATAGAGAGGCCCGGAGCTACGCCTGTCCATACGTGCATGAGTGGGTCTGATCCTTCGGGAACCGAGATA
>CAIPQK010000084.1 GCA_903867185.1 uncultured Candidatus Nemicrothrix sp.
AATTCTCAAAGCCTTCACACGCGTACAAGTTCTGCGGTGCCGCGTACGGGCTTCGGTTGCCTTCGCGTTCGACGCGCAGTTGATTCGCCGTCCACTCAATCACGGGTTCCGCCGCCACGTTGATAGCTGCTTCGAACATCGGCGCTTCGATGAGGCAGCCTTCGCCAGTTCGGTCACGATGCTGCAGCCCAATAAGAGCCCCAAACGCCGCATGCAATCCGCCGTTGGGGTCACAGGGTCCGCGCTGGATACGCGGCTGATCTTCGGGATGACCAGTCATCCACGCAAGGCCGGTGATTTGTTCCATGGTTTGGGCGAAACCAGGTCGGTCTCGCCACGGCCCATTGAGGCCGAATGCAGGCATGCGCACCATGATCGCTCGAGGGTTCACGCTCTTGATGACATCCCAATCGAGATCGAATGCTTCGACAACACGGGGAGTGAAATTCTCGATGACGATGTCGGCCTTCGCTGCAAGTTCAAGAGCCAGCGCGCGACCTTCTGGGCGATCAAGGTCGAGGGTGACGTCATATTTATTGGTATTGGCCGACAAGAAGAAGGCGCTGTATTCCCACCACTGCGGACGGCTATAAAACATTCCGCCAGCGGTGCGCATTCCATCGATCCGCCGCGTTGATTCAACGTGAATCACTTCAGCGCCAAGAGTCGCCAACATTCCGGCCGCCGATGGTCCGGCCCACCATGCAGTGAGATCGAGCACAGTGATGCCCGCAAGAGGCAACGCTTTCGGTGAACCTGCGTCCACTGGTCGCTCAGTGCGCAGCGGAATTGCGCTGCCATTCTGCTCACCGACAGATGGCGCGAGTTGAGGCGCATCGCCTACTGCCCCATCGATGAGATAGGGCCGGCGAGGCATTGAGAACTCGTCAAGCGGATCGCGAACAAAGACGCCGCGTTCTTGCGGGTGATCAAGTTCAAGGATGCGCTTGCCATCGGCCACCGGCGCGACAGGAATTCGAAGCGCTGCAGCACGTTCAACAATGTCCGCGGTCGTGTGCTTCGTGGTGAACTCGCGCACCATTGCATTCCACTCATCGGCGCGAGCGCTACGAACGGCCAATGCCGCGAACTCAGCGGTTTCAAGAAGGTCGGGACGCTCGATCAGAATGCAGAATGATTCCCACTGATCTCGCGTGTTGGTATTGAAACCGACCCACCCATCGAGTGTTGGCTCGATTGATGGAATCTCGACAGTGCGCGGCGGAATAGTGGGATCGGGTTCGGGACGACCCGCAAGAGAATTGAAAAGGTCTGAGTAATTCGTGGCAGTGACGTTCGCTACCTCGAAGACGGAAAGATCGATGAGTTCACCGGCACCCGTTTCACGCGCCCGTCGAACTGCGGCAAGAGAGGAAACTGCACCGTAGGCACCACCAACCCATTCGACGATGCGCCCACCCATTTGAATCGGTGGAAACTCCCGCACGCCGCGAATCGCCACCGCACCACTATCGGCCTGCAGTGTGAACTCGGTAGCGGGGCGATCAGCAAATGGACCGCTCAGCCCGTAGGGCGTCGCGGCAAGAACAACGGTGCCCGGCCATTCACCCGGAGGCGGACCGCTCACGATGACAAGGTCGGCTGCAGCGCACAGTTCATCGATGATCGGATCGCCGGCAACCGCGGTTACCGAGCGTTGCCCGTGGCGCAGATAACGAAACAGTGGCGCATCGCCTTCAGTGGGAACCCCCGACCACTGGGTATGTCGTTGCGGGTCGCCTTCGGGGGGCTCGACTCTGGTGACGGTCGCCCCCGAGTCGGCGAACAACTTCGAGCAGTACGCGCCGCTCAGATTCGTCGACAGGTCGACGACAACGATGCCTTTGAGTTCCCCTAGATCCCCCATCAGGTTCTGACCGTAGTTCGCTCATCCGCCAAGCGGTACCGTCACACTCGTGAATCTCGCCTTCGCCGGTGCCGGCATGATTTCTGTTGTCCATGCCATGGCCGCGGAAGCAACTGAGTCCCCCATCCTCGCAATTGCCTCGCGAACCGAGGCTCGGGCTACCGAGAGGGCAGGGCAAGTCGGGGCGAGGGCAGTTCCGTTCGAAGAGCTCCCCGCCGGGGCCGATGCCGTGGTGGTCTGCACCCCTCCTGACCGTCACACAGCTGACACCCTGCAGGCCCTCACTGCGGGCTGTGTGGTGCTCGTTGAGAAGCCCTTGGCCTCAACACTGGCCGATGCCGATGCCATCGTGGCCGCGGGCGGTCAGGTCGTGTACGCCGAGAATCTGGCCTTCTCTCCGCTCGTTGTGCGCACCAGCGACCTGGTGGGCGAGATCGGTTCACTCAACTTCATGGAGATCCGTCAGCTTTCCCCCCGACCGAGTTGGGGGGAGTTCCTCGACCCAGCCCGCGGTGGCGGCGTGCTCTTTGATCTTGGTTCCCACGCGATTGCCCTCGCACTGTTACTCGCCGGTTCCGACGCTCCTGTTGGCGTGCAAGCCACCCTTGAGCATTCCTCTGACATTGAGGTCGATGACTACGCCGAAGTGTTTATCGACTTCGCATCGGGGCTCCGCGCCCGCGTTGAAACGAGTTGGAGACATCTCGATGCTGTGTGGGATATCCAAGTCTCAAGCGACAGCGGCGTCGTGCGCACCGAGCTCATGCCGCAACCGGGCATCGAACACAATGGCGAACCCGTCGTTCTCGCCGCCCTGCCCGGCATCACCGATGCACACATCGAGCAACTTGGCTATGTCGACCAGATGCTTACGGTTCGCGATGTTGTGGCCGGTGCACCTTCACCCATTGACGCGCGCTTTGGCCAACGAGTCCTCGATGTCATCTGCGCCGCATACGCATCGGCGCATCAACCCCAGACCATGGTCCCACTGCCCTTCAGTGGCCGTCGCGATCGAACACCCCACCAGCTCTGGAGCGATACGGTCGGGTCATGACCGACCTCAACGTTGACGCAATCCTCGCCGAATCCACCCGCCGGGCCGAAGGCAAGACCGATCTCGGTAACGGCAGCGAGTTCTTCCTCGAAGGTCTCGGCCGATTCATGGACTCCCTCAATGGCGACGCACAACTCAACCCCACCGGCGAATTCATCGCTAGCGAACGAGCATTGCTCCACACTGTTAATCGATTGAACTACACCGCCGACCGCGCTGCGTTCCCGGAAATAGCGAAACAGAAGATTGTGAAGCCGATCTTCATCATCGGCATGCCTCGCACCGGCACCACGATCTTGCACGACATCCTTGCCCAGGACCCAGCCAACCGCGCGCCGCTCACATGGGAATGCATGTTCCCGTCTCCCCCGCCACGTGCTGAAACGTTCGCCACCGATCCGCGAATCGCGATGTGTGCAGCAACGATGCCTCCGATCGAAGAACAACAACTCAAAGCAATTCACCCCCTCGGGGCAGAACTCACCCAAGAGTGCGTCACGCTCATGGGTGAATCAATGTGTACGCCGCTGTTTCACAATCAGTTCAACGTGTCGGGCTACCAAACATGGATCGACAAAGAAGCCGACTGGGCCAATGTCTATGACTTTCATTTGCAGCAACTGCAGCACATGCAAGCGTTCAATATGCAAGATCGTTGGGTACTGAAGACCGGCGCTCATCTTTGGGGGCTCGAGCATCTTCTGGCCACATACCCCGATGCCCGCATCGTGTTCACTCATCGCGATCCGGTGAAGTCAATGACCTCCTATGCCTCGCTCACAACGATTGTGCGCAGCGTCGGCAGCGACCACATTGACCCGCGTGAGGTCGCATCCGACTGGATCCCCCGGCTACGCGATGTACTCATGCATGGCGTCAACGTGCGCAAAGCACAGGAATATCCGGACGCGATCTTCTACGACATGATGTTCCGCGATTTCATCACCGATCAGTTCGGCGTGATCACCCAGATCTACGACGCTCTTGGTCTACCAATGACCGACGAAGCGGCTCGTGGAATGCAGGCGTTCATCGACGCCAACCCACCAGGTGTTCATGGAACCCACGACTACCAGCCCGACCAGTACGGCATTGAACCCGCGGCAGTGCGCCACGAATTCCGCGAGTACATCGAGCACTTCGACCTTCCGCCAGAATGATCTCGGCGCTCTGACTCAGAGCATCACAATGACGCGACCAGTGGTGTTGCGTGATGCCATCGCTTCCATCGCGGCTGGAAGGTCTTCGAAACTCGGAGCGCTTCCGACAACGGCGCGGACCGCACCCGACTTCACCAGTTCAACAATGTCGGCCGTAGCGATTTCTCCGAGTTCACGGGGCGCAACGTTCCAGCCCATGCCCTGTTTGATCACACCGATCATTTCTTCGGACTGATAATTGAGCAGCACGCCGCACAGTTTGAAATTTCCCATGGTGACGTGGCGAGGAACGATGAACTTCTCGTCGGCCACGACCTTGTTCGATGCGAAACCCATCATGAGATACGTGCCGTTGTAGGCGGTGCACGCGAATGAATCGGGCATTACTGCTTCACCAACGTTGTCGAACACGATGTCGACGCCGAGATTGTCAGTGTCGGCCAGCACGACTGCTTTGAAGTCTTCGCTGAGGTAGTCGATCGCAACATCGGCACCGAGTTCACGGCACAGGGCAACTTTTTCAGGCCCCCCCGCAGTTGCATAGACACGAGCGCCGAAGGCCTTGGCCAGCTGAATCGCTGCCGAACCAGCACCGCCCGCTCCGGCATGAATAAGAACGGTGTCGCCGGCTTTGAGACCAGCGCGATCGATGAGGCCAAGCCAGGCCAAGTGGAAGGGAAAGAACAATGCCGCGGCATCGGGAAGCGGAATCGCTTCGTCGATTTCAAATGCCGCGATCGTGGGACAGATGACGTACTCGGCGAATCCACCGAAGGCCTGCTTGGTCACCGCAGCGACGCGCTTGCCCATCCATTGCTCGGCACCCTCGCCACACGCGTCGACAATGCCGAACGCTTCCATGCCCGGGCTGTAGGGAAACTCGGGGCGGACCATCATGTTGCCGCCAGTGATGCGCTCGAGGTCGTTGAGATTCAGTGGGATGGCTTGAGCCTTCACCCGCACCTCGCCGGGACCGGGCTCGGGGATTTCAACCTCGTCGAGACGCAAAACCTCGGTTGGTTGACCATATTCATGGACTCGCCATGCCCTCATGAGTTCCCCCTAATGATGTTGAACACTCAGTTCACCAGATCCGACGCAACTGCGCACCTTCGCGACGAACACTTAGACGCTCTTTGCGGTCGGCCGACGTGACGACGGGAGTGTCGGCCGGCAAGTACTGACGAACTTCAGCAACCGGAACCTTGATCATCGTGGGATCGGGAAAATCACTGGCGTGATTCCAACGCATTTGAATCATTCCCCACGGAACATCGGCTTTGTCGAGCCAATTGGGAACTCCCGGATCGGTTCGTGAAATTACGGCTCGAAACTTTCCATCGCTATCAATATGCGCTTGTACGTCATTAAGACTTGATTGACGATTCACCCAGTCGACGGTTGCGAAACGGTCGTCGGCAACGAGTGCCTGCCAATACCGCACGGTCTTGGGCAACTCGGTTTCAATAATCAGGGCTTCGTCATCTTCGATCTCATGGATGCCGTCGTAATAGGCCTGCGTGGGTAACCCGCCTATCGAATCGATCTTCGTTGAGCGCAGAAACGTATTGACTCCGTGGTGTTCTCGGTAGAACCGCACGAGGTGCATATCGAAACCGATCATTCCCTCGATCCATTGAGGAAGTTCAGCGAAGCGGCGCGAGATGTCTTCCGGCGTCATGTCCGAACCGTTGTCATCGAGTCGTTCAATGGCGACACTTGCATCGAGTTCGTGATTCCAATCGCATGAGCACTTGCGCATTAACAACCGACAGGTTTCAGGGTCGAGTTGCCACCAATCGCCGCTGTGCCCGCCGGGGCGTTCCGCACTCAGCACAACGCTGAAGTAACCGTCAGCGCCAAGCGTCAGATCGTCGAGATCGTGGGTTGCCGGGACACGGCTTCCGTTGTCGACCTGGGACGGACTCATCATGTCGAAGGTCTGCTGTGTGATTTCGATGAACCGCGAGGTTCCTCGGTAACCAGAGATCCGGTACACGCCGTCGCTCGCGACTTCGGTCGTTGAATACACATAGTCAGGAGATGGCCCGCCCTGATTAAATGCGTAGTTCCACAGCGGCATGAATACTGGCCGATTGGCATCGGTATAGACCCGACACAAATACCCTTCAGACAAAATAGAAAGCGCGAGTTTGTTCATGTCTTGGCGTTCGGCTGAGGTTGCACCCTCGGGTCGCCATATCTTTAGAAGACGGTCCACCACAGGACCAAGCGCCGCCAACTGATCGGCCCAACTCACTCCCGTATCGCTGTCGTTGTTACTCAT
>CAIPQK010000085.1 GCA_903867185.1 uncultured Candidatus Nemicrothrix sp.
ACTTTCGACAGTTGACTCGTACCGGGATCAGCACCCCCGCCTCAACGACTGATCTCAAACGTCATCCGCCAAAGAATTGGCGTACGTTTCGCTCATGGATTTCGGAATCATCTTCGCCAACACCGGTGCCTACGCCTCACCTGAGGGTGCAATCACAATGGGCCAATGCGCGGAAGCCAACGGCTTCGAAAGCGTGTGGACCGTTGAACATCCCGCCATCCCTAAGGGTTACGAAAGCGAGTACCCGTATTCTCGCAATGGCAAGATGCCCGGCGATGAAACTGCTCCAGTACCGGATCCGCTCATGTGGCTCACCTGGGTTGGCGCGCATACGACAACACTGAAGTTGGCAACCGGTGTAATGATCCTCCCATTGCGCAATCCAGTGGTCTTTGCCAAGGAATGTGCGACGCTCGACATGCTCACTGGTGGACGTTTCATCCTCGGCGTCGGCGTCGGTTGGCTTCACGAAGAATTCGACGCAATCGGAGTGGGCTGGGAAGACCGCGGCGCTCACACCGACGATTCCATTCATGCACTGCGCGCGATCTGGAACAACGAAGTCGCCAGTCATCAAGGAACACACAGCTCGTTCACTGACATCTATTCGTTTCCAAAGCCGGTGAACGGAACTATCCCTGTCGTCGTTGGTGGACACTCCAATCCGGCCGCTCGCCGCGCCGGAAAGTTTGGTGACGGCTTCTTCCCTGCTGATCCGCGCAAACTTCCCGAACTCCTTCCCGTCATGCGCGCGGCGGCCGAGCAAGCCGGTCGCGACCCCGACACCATCGAGATCACCACGGGTGGAGCGCCGACAGTCGAGATCATCAACATGCTTGCCGACCTCGGCGTCACCCGAATGCTCGTTCCGCCACTGGCGATGGACCCAAAGAAACTGTCTGAAGCAATGGGCAAATTCGCCGACGACGTGATCTCGAAGTTCTAGGCAGTTTTCCCTTACTGCTTAACGAATTCGAGAGCGAGTTCAACCGCACAATCATTTGGGTGTTCGAATGACCGCTCTTCGCCGAAGCGTTCGATCATTGAGACAACGGTAAAACCGGTTGGCAGCGTCGGTAACGGTTCAATCACTTCCCCGACGATCGCCAAACAGGGAACATCGAACTCCGCACACAGTGCGGCAACTCCGCCAACAACTTTTCCGTCGAACGATTCTTCGTCAAGAAACCCTTCACCAGTGATGACGAAGTCCGCGCCTTCAATCGCTTCATCGAGTCCGAGTTCGTCGCAGATAAATTCGAAGCCACTAATAAGTTTTGCGCCGATCGTAAGAAGGCCCCCAGCGAGCCCGCCTGCCGCGCCCGAACCATCAACTTCGGTGACATCAACTCCTGTTTCCATTTTGTAGACCTGCACGAGCCGCTCAAGTCGTCGCCGTAAGAGTGCAACCTGAGAAAATGTCGCACCTTTCTGAGGCGCGAACACTTCGGCCGCATCGACAAACCGAGTGCGCACATCGCACGCGACGAACAGGTCGATACCTCGAAACCGTTGTGTCGGATGCATCGCTTTCAACGCGCCAAGACCACCATCGGTCGTTGCCGATCCACCCACACCTAGGACGATGCGTCGCGCTCCAGCTTCAACGGCAGTAACGATCAATTCGCCAACGCCGCGCGTACTCGCTTCGATCGCATCGTTTTCCTCGGCCCCCCCGACCAACACCAAT
>CAIPQK010000086.1 GCA_903867185.1 uncultured Candidatus Nemicrothrix sp.
ACTTTCGACAGTTGACTCGTACCGGGATCAGCACCCCCGCCTCAACGACTGATCTCAAACGTCATCCGCCAAAGAATTGGCGTACGTTTCGCTCATGGATTTCGGAATCATCTTCGCCAACACCGGTGCCTACGCCTCACCCGAGGGCGCAATCACAATCGGTCAATGCGCGGAAGCCAACGGCTTCGAAAGCGTATGGACTGTTGAGCATCCGGCCATCCCAAAGGGTTACGAAAGCGAGTACCCGTATTCACGCGACGGCAAGATGCCCGGCGATGAAACCGCTCCGGTACCCGATCCGCTCATGTGGCTCACCTGGGTTGGTGCGCATACAACAACGCTAAAACTGGCGACCGGCGTGATGATCCTTCCGCTGCGTAATCCAGTGATCTTTGCCAAGGAATGTGCGACGCTCGACATGCTCACCGGCGGGCGATTCATTCTCGGCGTCGGCGTCGGTTGGCTTCACGAAGAATTCGACGCAATCGGAGTGGGCTGGGAAGACCGCGGCGCACACACCGACGATTCCATCCATGCACTCCGCGCGCTCTGGAATAGCGAAGTCGCCAGTTACCAAGGAACACACAGCTCGTTCAGTGACATCTATTCGTTTCCAAAGCCCGCGAACGGAACGATCCCTGTCGTCGTTGGTGGACACTCCAAGCCGGCCGCTCGCCGCGCGGGGAAGTTTGGCGATGGCTTCTTCCCTGCCGATCCGCGCAAACTTCCCGAGCTCCTTCCGGTTATGCGCGCGGCAGCTGAGCAAGCAGGTCGTAACCCCGACACCATCGAGATCACCACTGGTGGAGCACCGACAGTCGAGATCATCAACATGCTTGCCGATCTCGGCGTCACGCGAATGCTTGTTCCGCCGTTGGCGATGAACCCAAAGAAACTTCCTGAAGCAATGGGAAAATTCGCCGACGATGTGATCGCGAAGTTCTAAGCGGTTTTCCGCTACTGCTTCACGAACTCGAGAGCGAGTTCAACCGCACAATCAATCGGGTATTCGAATGATCGGTCTTCCCCAAAGCGTTCGATCATTGAGACAACGGTAAAACCATTCGGCAACGTCGGTAACGGTTCAATCACTTCACCGACGATTGCCAAACAAGGAACATCGAATTCTGCGCACAGCGCAGCAACTCCGCCCACAACTTTTCCGTCGAACGACTCTTCGTCAAGAAACCCTTCACCAGTGATGACGAGGTCGGCACCTTCAATCGCTTCATCAAGTCCGAGTTCGTCAGCGACGAATTCGAAGCCGCTAACAAGTTTTGCCCCGATTGTCAGAAGACCCCCGGCAAGACCGCCCGCGGCGCCCGAACCATCGACTTCGGTGACATCAACTCCTGTTTCCATTTTGAAGACCTGCGCGAGCCGATCAAGTCGTCGCCGTAAGAGTGCAACCTGAGAAGATGTCGCACCTTTCTGAGGCGCAAAGACTTCGGCTGCGTCGACAAACCGAGTGCGTACATCGCACGCGACAAACAGGTCGATACCCCGAAACCGTTGTGTCGGATGCATCGCTTTCAACGCGCCAAGACCGCCATCGGTCGTTGCCGATCCACCCACACCTAGGACGATGCGTCGCGCTCCAGCTTCAACGGCAGTAACGATCAATTCGCCAACGCCGCGCGTACTCGCTTCGATCGCATCGTTTTCCTCGGCCCCCCCGACCAACACCAAT
>CAIPQK010000087.1 GCA_903867185.1 uncultured Candidatus Nemicrothrix sp.
AACCGGCGAAGAGCCGGAGTGCGACGAAGCCGTCGAAGTCGACGTTGCGGGAAACTCATCGACGCAGAGCCTAGGCACGCCGCTGTTTGCGGCCGAATCGAGGAGCACGACTGGCGCGTGGGCGCACTGTCGACTTTGACGCATCGGGGTGAGCGACCCGTTCGATGAGGGCATCGACGAGTCCGTCGATCGTATGAACCTCGGCAATGACATCGACTCGAAGTCCTGCACGGTGCGCGGTGTCGGCAGTGATGGGACCGATACACGCGACCACTTTTGGCAACGTTTCGCTACCAAACGCTGCGACCCAATTGTCGACCGTCGACGACGACGTGAACGTGACGATGTCGGCTTCGGTAATGCGCGCTCGTTCTTCATCGGTGGGTTCAACGGGGATTGTTCTGTAGGCATCGACAACATCGACTCGCCAACCAAGGTCACGGAGACCATCAGGAAGAACATCTCGTGCTACTTCTGCTCGGGCAAGGAGCACACGACGTTGATCGGTTTCGTGTGGCAATGGAAATGCTTCAAGCAACGACTCGGCAATAAACCGCTCGGGCACGAGGTCGGCAATGAGGTTGAAGTCCGCAAGAACTTCTGCGGTCCCCGGGCCGATGGCAGCAATTTTCACACCAGCGAGATCGCGTCCATCACGCAACAATTCACAGAACCGCGACGCACCATTCGCAGACGTCAGAACCAGCCAGTCATAGGACGAAAGGTGATCGATCGATGCGCGTAGCGCTGCACCTTTATCGATGGGATCAACGATTTCGATAGTTGGCACCATGAGCGCTTCAGCGCCTTCATCGCGCAGACGATCAGCGAGCACCGAAGATTGGTGTCGCGGTCGAGTAACAATCACTTTTTGGCCAAAAAGCGGACGAGATTCGAACCACGAAAGGTCCATCGCTGCTACCTGACCAACCACAATGACGCTGGGCGATTCGAGTGGTTCGCGAGCGATTGCCGAAAGCGTTGAGCGGACCGTGTGTTGCTCCGGACGCGTTCCCCACCGAATAGCCGCTGCTGGTGTGTCCGGCGCGAGGCCACCGGCCATGAGGCGATCAACAATTTTCGGCAGTCGACCAACTCCCATGAGAATGATGATGGTTCCGCCCAACTGAGCCGCGGCTTCCCAATTGACCTCGTCGCCCTTGTCGGGATCCTCGTGACCGGTGATCACGGTGAACGAGGTGGATGAGTGGCGAAGCGTCACGGGGATTCCGGCATAGGCCGGAACTGCGATCGCCGAGGTCACGCCGGGAACGACCTCGTAATGGATTCCGGCCGCTGCGAGTGCCGCAGCTTCCTCTCCCCCACGGGCGAAAACGAACGGATCTCCGCCTTTGAGCCTGACGACGGTCTTGCCTTGCCTTGCCTTCTCTACCAAGAGTTCGTTGATGTCGTCCTGGGCCATAACGGCCTGACCAGCGGATTTCGCCACACTGATCTGTTCAGCAGCTACCGGAGCGAGTTCAAGCAGCGCACCAACCGAAAGCCGGTCAAAGACCACAACATCGGCCATGGCGAGGGCTTCGGCCCCACGCAAAGTCAGTAACCCCGGATCACCCGGTCCGGCTCCCACGAGAAACACAGTCACGGTCTGAGCCTAGGGGCCCTGCCTACTTCTCAGCCCGGCCGAGCCGTCTGCGATCCGCTCCGATCGAGCCTGTGGCCCATGACACAGGGGCGAACTCCCACTTTTGGGTGGCGCCGAATGGATTTAGCACTAAATTCAAAAGTGCTTCCCCGCTGTTCCCTCGGTACACCTACCTACTGGAGTCGAGATGGAATCCACACTGCTCGCAACTGCCCGACCCGAATGGATGGACCACGCCTCGTGCAAGGGTCGAACCACGCTGTTTTTCGGTATTGCAGGAGAACGACCCGAACGCCGTGTACGCCGCGAAGTTGCTGCCAAAGCAATGTGTGATGCATGTCCTGTCAACATTGATTGTCGTGAACTCGCTCGCGACAATCGTGAAAACGGATTTTGGGGCGGAGAAAACGAAGAGCAACGAGCTGCTGCAGGTCACTCCCCTCGTTCAATTAGTCGCCGATCAGTACAAGACGCTGCGCGCGCTTCGTGATCGTTAACGCTTGACTGCTCCATAGGCGTCAAGCACTCGGCCACGACTAAACGCAAGATCGACAATCGGTTCCGGATAGTCCGTTCCGAGTTCGACTCCAACCGTTGCAAGTTCAAGTGGACCAACGGCCCACGGCTCATGAATCGCGGTTGCATCAAGAGCTGCAAGTTCTGGCACCCATCGACGGATGTAAGCGCCCTCGGTATCGAATCGTTGGCCCTGGAGTACGGGGTTAAAGACACGGTTATAAGGCGACGCGTCGGGACCAGTACCCGCTACCCACTGCCAGTTTCCAACATTCTGGGAAACGTCAGCATCAAGAAGCACGTGGCGGAAATACCGCTCACCACGACGCCAATCGATGAGCAGGTTCTTCACAAGAAACGATGCCGCCACCATCCGCACGCGGTTATGCATCCATCCTGTCTCTTTCAGTTGACGCATACCTGCGTCGACAAACGGATAACCCGTGAGTCCGTTCTTCCAGGCGTCGAAACTCTTGTCATCCTGCCGCCACTGAATTGCTGCGTACTGCGGCTTCATGGGTTGATCGACAAGCGTTGGTGTTGCGAAAAGCATGTGCGCATACCAATCACGCCACGCGAGTTGGCGAACAAGCGCTGCACGACCAGCGCTCGACTCGCCCACGGCCTGCGCTATGAATCGCGGCGACAGCGTTCCAAATCGAAGATCAATTGAAAGTTGCGACGTGCCGAGAACCGAAGGCGTGTTGCGATCTCCGTCATAGGAATCTGCTCGAGAAACGGCGAGATCAAGTCGGGCCTGTGCGCCACGTTCACCGGGAAGCGCCGCATCGCCCATTTCACCATCGAGCAGCGGATACGGCCGCTCCGATTGAGGAATTCCATCGCCTGCATCGGCAGTGATCTTGGCGTCACCTTGTGTCGGCCAGGGCGACCACGCAGTCCGTTCCCAAACGCGAAAGAAGGGCGTAAATACCTGTGAAAGCGAACCCGCTTTCGTGAAAATGCGTCCGGGTTCGTGCACCAAGGTTCCCCACTCAGGGACCCACTCGATACCGAGTTCCGTAACCCGCTTATTCACAACGTTGTCGCGCGCCGTCGAATACGGCGTGACGTCGTGGTTCAGGTGAAGCGCTGACGCGCCCAGTCGCCGCGCTTCTTCGGGAACAACCGATTCAGGATTGCCGACACGAACGAGGAGACGTCCACCGTGTTCGGCAAGTGACTTGTCAAGTGCGGAAAGGTCGCCGAGCAATCGAGCAACGCGACGCGAACTCGCACGATCGAACAACGCTGGATCTAAAACAAAAAGCGCTGTGACTTCCTGATGCTCAGCAGTTGCCGCCGCCCATGCTGGATTGTCATCAAGACGAAGGTCTCGACGGAACCACACCAAACCAGATGACGTAGCCATGATGCTCAGGCGATTGGTCGACCGAATGGAACAGTCGCCCAAGTGCCCAGAAATGACTCGGCGATTTCACACGCGCCGAGGAGCGGTCCTTTTTCATGAGCCATGACTTGGGCAATCGCTGCTCCAACAAGTTCCGCTGCGTCTGTCGATGAGCCATCAAGGGGCCATGCCGCGAGATGACCAGAAGTTGTGACGAAATCGGGGAGAACTGTCACCTCTCGTCGCCCGAATGCCGCAAGTGCTTTCGCGGTAACGGGCATTGGACCGCTTGGAACAATCAAGCGCGCCACCACGTTCGACGCGTTTGCGTCGCCGATGAGCCCAACCTTGGAACCAGCGACCAAGACATCGACGTCTGCATGAAGAACAGCGTTGGCATCTTCAGAAACATCAGGTTCAACCACAGTTGCGCCTGCCGAACGGAACAGTTCGGCGAGCGACGCGGTCATCGAGTCGAACGATTCAATCGCAACAGTGCGACCAGAAAGTCCACCCGAGGCGTGGCCCGCTGCAGCAACGATGCCTGCTGCAGTGAGCGCGTCGCGTTCTGACCACCAAGATTCGGGCCGCGGATCACGCGAACGAAGGCCGGCAAGATCATCGGGCGAAATGCCACGTCCGGCGCTCAGGTGCACCGTGGAGTAGGCGTCGCCTGCAAGCTCAGTCGCGAAGGACGCGATCGCCTCTGCCTTGGCATCCACGGGTGCGTTTACTGCTGCAGAAGCTCCAGAAACCTTTCGGCCGAAAAACGCGTACCGATAGGTCTCCGAACGAGCGAGCCATTTCGCGCCATCGACCAGCACCTTTGGTGCCGAACGAGCAATGCCGATAGCCATCGGAGCATCGTCGAGATCGAGAACGACGAAACCATCAGTTGAGGTCAGTTTGTGCGTGGTCACGGTCGGTGAGTCTCGCACAGTCCCCAATCGCGTCCTACGTCGAAGGGACACAGAACCGGGCAGAATGGAGAAATGGAAACCATCGATGTCGTCATCGAGATCCCTCGTGGGAGCCGCAACAAGTACGAAATCGACCACGAGACCGGGCGGATCCACCTTGACCGGCGCCTCTTCTCGGCCACCACCTACCCCACCGAGTATGGGTTCATCCCCGACACCCTCTCCGAGGACGGCGATCCACTCGACGTTCTCGTTCTCACCGAAGACCCCACGTTTCCTGGCTGCTGGATCCACGTCCGCCCCGTTGGCGTCTTGTGGATGACCGACGACGCTGGGCGCGACGCCAAAATTCTGTGCGTCCATCACCGTGAACCGCGATGGCGCGATGCAACCGACATCGACGACATCCCGGCCGAGACCCTCGCCGAGATCAGACATTTCTTCTCGATTTACAAAGACCTTGAGCCAGGCAAATTCTCTGACGTTGGCGAATTCGCGGGGCGAGACGAAGCCTGGACTGAAATCAACTCGTCGCTTGCTCGTTACGTCCCGAGCAAGCACTGAGCGCGAAGGGCTAGCGCGCCGCCAATGTCGACAGAGGGGTCTACCCGAGCAGTAATCGCCGCCATGCTGGCGAACCTTGGCATCGCTATCGCCAAATTCGTGGGCTTTCTCGTCACCAGTTCAAGTTCGCTGCTCGCCGAAAGCATCCACTCTCTTGCCGATACAGGCAACCAAATTCTGTTGCTCTTCGGCGGAAAACGTTCGCGAATGGCACCAGACCGGAAGCATCCATTCGGTTACGGACGCGAGCGATATTTCTGGGCATTTGTGGTTTCAATCGTGCTTTTCACTCTCGGAGCGATGTTCGCAATTTACGAAGGTGTCGAAAAAGTTTTGCATCCGCACGAAATCGATTCCGCCCAGTGGGCGATCGGAATTCTCTTGATTTCAATCGTCCTAGAAGCAAACTCGTTCCGAACTGCAATCCATGAAGCGCGTCCGCTGAAAGGTGACGACTCGTGGATCGTGTTCATCCGTCGCTCTCGAGCCCCCGAGTTACCCGTCGTCATCCTTGAAGACACCGGTGCACTTGTCGGTCTCGCGTTCGCTCTCGGCGCAGTCATACTTTCTGTTGTCACCGCCAATGGAGTGTGGGACGGCGTCGGCTCCATCATCATCGGCACCCTCCTTGGCATGATCGCGATCATCCTCTCGATCGAAATGAAGAGTCTGTTGATCGGCGAATCGGCAACCGAAGTCGATGAAGAATCCATCCGTGCCGCAATCGACAGTTCCCCAGTCGTCAACGAGCTCATTTCGCTCCGCACCGAACACATCGGACCCGATGAAATTTTGGTGGCCGCCAAGGTGGAATTCGACCGGTCGCTCACGATGGCCCAACTCGCTGAAGCGATCGACGAGATCGAGGTCGCTATTCGCGCCGTTGTCCCGGCAGCCACCCGGATCTTCCTTGAGCCCGATGTCGTGAAGCCCGAATTGGGCGGATCTGAGGATCCGTGGTCGGGCCTCGAGGGCCGTCCCCACTAGGGATTACTGGGTAAACCCCAATTCCCGACCTACGGGGTCGACTTTTACTCCTGGATCGGGCAAGATATCTCCCCCACCCACTCTCGAGCCATGGAGGCTTCAGAAACATGGCACTACGCCTCGGCGACATCGCCCCCGACTTCACCGCTGACACCACACAGGGCAGCGTTTCTTTCCACGACTGGAAGGGCGACTCATGGTCGATCCTCTTCTCGCACCCCAAGGACTTCACCCCGGTCTGCACGACCGAACTGGGCACCGTGGCCAAGCTCAAGCCCGAATGGGACAAGCGCAATGTGAAGCCCATCGGCCTCTCGGTCGACCCCGTTGACTCCCACCTTTCGTGGGAAGGCGACATTGAGGAAACACAAGGCCAGGCCGTGAACTTCCCGGTCATTGCCGATCCGGACCGCACGGTGGCTGACCTCTACGACATGATCCACCCGAATGCCAACGACACGATGACCGTTCGGTCAGTGTTCGTGATCGATCCAGCCAACAAGGTTCGTCTGATCCTCACCTACCCGGCCAGCACCGGTCGTAATTTCGATGAACTTCTCCGTGTCATCGATTCGCTGCAACTCACCGATGGCTACAAGGTCGCAACGCCTGCCAACTGGAACGACGGCGACGACGTCATCGTTTCCCCAGCCCTTTCCGACGACGAGGCAACCGAGCGTTTCCCGAAGGGATTCAAGAAGCTCAAGCCGTACCTTCGCATCACACCTCAGCCCAACCGCTGAACAACCTGCAGTTCGATTCGTCAAAGGGGACGGGCCGCCGCCTGTCCCCTTTGCGCGTCTAGGGCCTAGCCTTTCAGCCGTGACAATGACGACGAATTCCTCCCCCGCCGATACCGCCACCGCCGCTCACACCGAGAACGTGACCAAGGTGTACGGAGCTGGCGACACGCTCGTGACCGCTCTCGACAACGTGAGCGTTTCCTTTGAACGCAGCAAGTTCACTGCCATTATGGGCCCTTCGGGAAGTGGCAAGTCAACGCTCATGCACTGCGTTGCGGGACTCGACACCATCAACTCCGGACGAATTTTTATCGGCGATGTCGACCTGAGCGGGCTGAACGATAAGCAACTCACTCGCTTGCGCCGCGACACCATCGGCTTTGTCTTCCAGTCGTTCAACCTCGTACCGACACTGACCGCTCTCGAGAACATCACGCTTCCGATGGACCTCGCCGGTCGCGCTCCCGACCAAGAATGGCTCGACACCATCGTTTCTACTGTCGGTCTCGGTGACCGCCTCTCACATCGGCCCAGCGAACTTTCTGGCGGTCAGCAACAGCGCGTGGCTGTAGCTCGCGCCCTTGCCAGTCAGCCTGCAATTATTTTTGCCGACGAGCCAACGGGCAATCTTGATTCGCGCAGCGGTTCTGAAATTCTGCAATTCATGCGCATGGCCGTTGACAAGTTCGCGCAAACCATTGTCATGGTTACCCACGATCCACTCGCTGCGAGTTATGCCGATCGTGTCGTGTTCCTCGTCGATGGCGCACTCGTCGATGAACTGCAATCGCCCACCGCAGATTCGGTGATCGATCGCATGAAGCGCTTCGGAGCCTGATGTGCTGAAAGTCACGCTGCGTGGGCTTATGGCCCACAAGGTTCGCCTCATCGCGACTGCACTTTCCGTGCTGCTCGGCGTGGCGTTCATGTCGGGCACACAGGTGCTTACTTCAAGCATCAGCGCCAGCTTCGACAAGGTGTTCTCCGATGTCTACGCGTCAATCGACGTTGTCGTCCGTTCAAACAACAAAGTCGAAACTCCATTTGGATCACAGCGCACACGAATTTCAGAATCAGTTCTGCCCACCGTTACAGGTGTCCCCGGGGTTGAAGCCGCGGAAGGACAGGTTGTCGGGCAGATCAAGGTTCTCGACAAAGACAACAAGCCGCTTGTTGCCGCCCAGGGTCCGCCCAACTTTGGATTGAATTGGTTGACGTCTCCATCGCTCAACGGCTGGAAAGTTGTCGATGGTGTTGCCCCAACTCAATCGTCAGACATCCTGCTTGATGCAAAAACCGCGAAAGATGGCCACTACGCGGTGGGCGATACCGTCAATGTGTCGGTCACCAAAGGCGTGCAGTCATTCACGCTGGTGGGAATAGCGAAGTTCGGCAAACTCGACACTTGGGGTGGCGCTCAAGCCGCGTTGTTCACGACACCCACTATTCAGGCCCTTGTCGGTGAACCGGGGATGTACGACTGGATTTCGATCGCCGGCAAAGACGGCGAATCGCAGCAACAACTCGCTAACACCGTTGCGAAAGTGATTCCGCCAGGAACGGAAGCGATCACTGGAAAAGAATTCACTGCAGAAAGTCAGGATGCGTTCCAGAAAATCATTGGCATTTTCAGCACCTTCCTCCTGGTGTTCGCTCTCATCGCGTTGTTTGTCGGATCTTTCATTATCTACAACACGTTTTCGATCATCGTTGCGCAACGTACGAAGGAACTCGCATTACTGCGAGCACTCGGAGCAAGCCGCGGTCAGATCTTGCGTTCAATCATCCTTGAGGCATTCTTCGTTGGCCTGATCGCATCCATCATCGGTGTTGGCTGCGGTGTTCTTCTTGCCATCGGTCTCAATAAGTTGATGCAAACAATCGGATTCTCAGGTCCCGATACTCCAATCGTTATCCCACCTGTAGCAGTCGTCGTTTCACTTCTTGTGGGCACATTGATCACGCTTGTGTCGGCAGTGTTCCCAGCCCGACGCGCGGCAACGGTTCCGCCAATAGCCGCAATGCGCGACGTTGCCGTCGACCGAACAGGCACCTCAAAACGCCGAGTCGTAGCGGGACTGGTTCTCCTTGCGGCTGGCGCGTTCATGCTCTGGTACGGACTGAACGGAAATTCGGATTCAGGGCTGCAGATCATCGGCGGTGGCGCGTTTTTCGTCTTCATCTCCCTCACCGTCATAGGCCCAGTCATCGCCACACCGTTCGCCAGTGTTCTTGGTTGGCCGTTGCAGAAGGCAAGCCGAATTACTGGCCGCCTTGCTCGCGAGAACGCAATGCGCAATCCGCGTCGAACGTCGACGACCGCTTCGGCGCTCATGATCGGCATCGGACTCGTGGGCTTCATCGCAGTTACTGCGCAATCAATCAAAGCTTCAACCGTCGACGCAATCAATCAATCGGTCACGGGCCAGTACGTCGTGACGACCGAAGGCTTCGGCTCGACTGCGCTTCCACAGACGATGGCCGCCGACCTCAACGCGGTGTCTGGGGTTCAAGTTGCTTCAGGTATTAGTGGAACCTTCGGCGATGTCATGGGTAGAAGCAAAGTGCTTCTTGCAGTCGACCCAACCTCGATCACACAGGTGATCAAGTTCACCGATGTCCAAGGATCGTTCTCGTCGCTAGGAATCGGCCAGATCGCCGCATCCGAGCAATTAGCGAAAGACAAGCATCTCGCACTGGGTCAAATAATCGACGCGAAGTTCCTCCAAGGAGGACCCACCAACCTCGTGCTTTCGTCGATCTACAAGACCGAGTTCCCGACGCAGGGATCAGGTTGGATTATCTCTACAGATCAATTCAATGCAGTTGTGCCGCCCGCGCAACAGACCTACTCCGCGATCTACGTCAAACTCAAAGACGCGTCGAGTGCCGGTGTGAACGCTGCCCTACCCGGGCTGAAGGCCGTCACTGACACCGTTCCCGGCGCAAAATTGCAGAACCTCACCGAATACAAGAAAGCGCAAACCGACCAGGTCAATCAGTTCCTGCAGATCGTTTACGTACTTCTTGCACTCGCACTCATCATCGCCATCGTTGGCGTCGTCAACACCCTGCTGCTTTCGGTGTACGAACGAACCCGCGAGCTTGGTTTGCTTCGAGCGGTTGGTATGAGTCGACGACAAGTTCGTTCAACGATCCGCCTTGAATCCGTCATCATCAGCCTGATGGGAACGCTCATCGGTCTCGTCATCGGCATCGTGTTCGGATGGGCACTCGTAACGGCGCTCGCCGACCAAGGAATCACGTCATTCGCAATTCCATGGACGCAACTCGTGATCATCGTGATCATCGCAATAGTTGCTGGTGTCGGGGCCGCTCTCTACCCCGCCCGTCGTGCCGCCCGTCTTGATGTTCTCCGAGCGATTTCGAGCGACTGATGGCCCACAACCCTGCTTCACTCGATACTGAGGTCACGACGTTTCTTACCGAGCGTCACTTGGCATCGCTCACCACTATGCGCGCCGACAACACTCCGCACGTTGTTGCGGTTGGGTTCACCTGGGATCCCGACGAATCGCTTGTCCGTGTCATCACTTGGGCCGGCAGTCGCAAAGCCCGCAATGTGGCAGAGCGACCCGGCTCCCCCGCCGCCGTTTGTCAGGTCGATGGCGGACGCTGGCTTTCGCTTGAAGGAACCGCGACCGTGACCAGCGATCCCGAGCGAGTTGCTATGGCGGTCAAGCGTTATGGCGATCGCTATCGGGAGCCGAAACAGCGCGACGATCGCGTGGTCATCGAAATCGCCGTTACTCGCATCATGGGCCGGGGCTAATCGCCCGGTTGCCATACTGGTGGGATGTCACTTCGCCACCGCCCAACCCGATCCGTCCTTCTCGCTGTCGCCATTCTTGTGACGACACTCTTGGGTGTCGACCTCGCATCTGCAGTGGACCTCACTCCTGCGGTTCAGCCTCAGTCGCTTCCTACCGTTTGTGCTTCGCGCCCAAGTACCACGCAGACTCCACAGGAAATCGCCAACCATTACGACCTCGCTGAGATTCATAAGAACGGATTCGATGGTCGCGGTCGGACAGCAGCGATTATTGAATTCCGCGAGTCCGTCGACGACTCTGCATTCAACGATTGGCGTCAATGCTTCGGGCTCCCGGGAGATCCACTCGATCAACGACTCATCACTGTTGACGGAAGTGGTGACGCAGTCGTAACGACAGGAGGGTTCCCCGCGAGCGGCAATGAAGCACAAGGTGATGTTGAAGCTCTCTCTATAGGCGCTCCCAACATTGATCGCATCTATTCGCTTGTAAGCACTGGCGCAGAGGAAACCGAACTTTCCGCCATCATCGACGGCATCACGAACGCATCGCTTACTGATGGACGTCGAGTCGACGTGGTTTCGTTGAGTTTCGGAAGCTGCGAAACCAATTGGAACGACAACAATCCGGGGGCAATCGACCGCACTGAACAAGCGCTCCAACGACTAACGGCTGCCGGAATTTGGTTCTTTAAGGCTGCAGGCGATGCCGGTCCTTCAGAATGTTCACCACACCCTCACTGCATCACAGGTTCGCAACGTGACGAAATGATGAACTATCCGGCAAGTTCGCCTTCAGTGATCTCTGTCGGCGGAACCCAATTCACACCACTCGACACAATCAGTGTTTGGGATTCAGCATCGATCCCCACGCGTTGCGGGGCGGGCGGCGGCGGGATTTCCAACCACTTCTCGACCACCCCGATTTGGCAAGACGGGCTGATACCCGACAAGCCCGCTGGGCGTCGAGTGCCCGACGTAAGTGCTCTCGCTGGGCCACCCGGATACGCATTCCTCAATGGATCGGATCCTTGGTTCACGGGAGAAGGAACAAGTTTTGCCGCGCCCCTTTACGCAGGTGCGTTTGCCTCGCTTCGAACTGCACTTGCGAGTCAGTCGATCGACTTTCCCACCGACCTTCACCCCCTTCTTTACTCCTACGCAAAAGGTTCCGACGTCGACCGAGCATCGTTCTTCGACGTTGTAGTGGGAAATAACCGCATCTACCCCGAGGTCGACTGCTGCGATGCAACCGACGGATACGACATTGCCAGCGGTCTCGGTGAACTCCGATTCAGCAAACTCCTGACTGCACTTACAACAGCCCCCGGCCCAGCGAAGCCAGCATTCACGGGCTGATCAGCACGTCGTTCAGTCGGCAGGCACCCGTAGACTCTTCCTATGGCGCCGAATAAACAACGCGAATGGCATCCGGCCTTCGAGGAATACTGCGAAACGATCTTCGAACTTCGCGAAGACGACGTCGAAGTGATTCAAGCGCGCATTGCTGATCGTCTCGAAGTCTCGCGTCCTGCGGTTTCAGAAATGATCCGCCGCATGGAAGGTGCCGACCTCGTGGAAATCGACGGTGGCGCGATTCGATTGCGGCCCGACGGTCTGGCGCTCGCTGAAACAGTTGTGCGGCGCCACCGCTTAGCCGAACGCTTTCTCACCGACATGCTCGGTCTTTCGTGGGCTCAAGCACATGATGAAGCCGGCCGCTGGGAACACGTGATCTCCCCCACTGTCGAGGTGGCAATGATGCGGGCGCTGGGCGATCCCACAACATGCCCGCACGGAAACCCGATCCCCGGCACCGACTACCAACCACCTGCGTCGGTCACGCTCGACACACTTTTGGTTGGTCAGTCATTTACGGTCTCGCGAATTCCCGAGGAACTTGAGTTCACTCCGGGTCTGCTCGAATTCCTCGAGACGTCATCGCTACTCCCCGGACACTCCGGCGTCATCACCGGACTCGTTGCGAATGGAATCACGATTGTCGAGATCGACGGACACACCGTCGAAATCACCCAATTCGCCACGCAGCGGATCTTGGTCACTGCTGCGTAAGTGTTACTCAGTCGAGCAATGACTCGGGAAGTTCTTCTTCGTGCACGATGGCAAGCCGCTTCGTGGCGCGTGTAAGGGCCACATACAACGCACGATTCCCCTGCGCTTGCTCGGCAACTATCAGAGACGGTTCAACAACAATCACGGCGTCGACTTCAAGACCCTTGACGAGACTCACTTCAACAACCGTGACCCGATGTTCGAGGCCGTGACGCGTGGCGCGTCCATAAGCGATATCAGCTTCTTCAAGAGCTTCACATACCTCGTCAATAATTGATGAGGTACACACGACGGCAACCTGACCAGGATCAACTGCAGCTCGTTCTACGCGAGCGACCGCCGCAACTGTTTCTGCCAGTCGCCCTGGTTCGGCTCGACGGATCAACGGTTCGGCACCGTCCTCGCGAACCGATCGCGGCGGACGAAGTTCGGGAGCGGCACGCCGAAGCACGCGAGCTGCCAGGGCCATGATCGGAGCAGGAAGGCGATAGCCAAGCGTGAGTTCATTGCGGCGCGGCTCGCGCTTTGCCGGAAGCAACGACAGGATTTCGTCCCACGAGCCGTGGGCCCACTGGCCTGTCGCCTGCGCAATGTCACCAACAACTGTCATCGAACCATTGAGCGAGCGCCGTTCCAGCATGCGCAACTGCATGGGCGACAAGTCCTGTGCCTCATCAACCACGATGTGTCCATAGGTGCGAATTTCGTCATCGTCGTTGGATTCGCCTTGGCGACGTCGACTCGGTTTCGGACCGAGTAACGAACGTGCTTCGTCAAGCAACGGAGCGTCGTCGTGGGTCCATTCAACTTCCTCGATGGTTTCTGATCGTTCTCGGTAGAGCGATTCCCACTCGTCATCACGAAGCAAAGATCCTGCAGCGTTTCGCAGAAGCCCTCGCGCTCCATAGAGGTCATGAAGAAACTGCGCTGGCGAGAGCAGCGGCCACATCCACTCGAGCGCTTCGCGGATGACTGGGTCGCGACGAAGGCGCTCTTTCACTTCTGACGGAGCAAGGTCGCCACGCCCCGAGAACGCGAGTTCGGCGAAAAGCTCATTTTCAACATATTTCCGAGCCGAGTTATGTCGTCGATAGCGGCGCCGGGCATCGGCAATGATTTGCGCGCTGCGAGAACGGGAAACCGTCAAGCGTTGCAAGCCGTAGCCTACGACGAGATCGGATCGAAGCTGCCGTTCACGATCGCGAATTGCTTTCGACAAGAACGACACCATGCGCGGGTCGCCCTTCACTCGCGATGTGAGGCCAAGGTCGTAGGTGCGGATGCTGACGCCATGGACCAAGTCGGCGAGAACAGCGAGTTCAACCCCAGCTTCACCAAGCGAAGGTAAGACCTGTTCGATGTAGCCGAGGAACAGTCGATTTGGGCCGATGACAAGAACGCCCTGGCCTTCCAGCGGAAAGCGATGGGTGTAGAGCAGATACGCAGCGCGATGCAACGCAACAACGGTCTTACCTGTTCCTGGTCCACCTTGAACAACAAGCACGCCAGGAAGTGGTGCACGAATGATTTCGTCTTGTTCACCTTGAATCGTCGCCACAATGTCGCCGAGTCGTCCGGTGCGCGCCGTTTCTAATGCGGTGAAGAGCGCTCCTTGACCGCGCACAACGTTTTCTGTGTGACCTGTGCCTTCACCGACAGGCATTCCGAGGCTCGCCAATGTTGCGCCGAACAGTTCGTCTTCAACGCCCAACAAACGACGGCCTCGAGTAGCGAAGTGGCGGCGACGGGCCAGCCCCATCGGCTGTCGACCGGTTGCTCGGTAGAACGGTTCGGCTACCGGCGCGCGCCAATCGACGATGATCGGTTCTTGTTCTGAATCACTCACAGCGATCCGGCCGATATAGAAGCTTTCCATCGACTCTTCGGGTGATTCAGGTTCGCGATCGATACGCCCAAAGCAAAGAGCAGCATCGCCGAGCTGCAGTTGCGTCAGACGTTGAAAGACCGTTTCGTGAATGACTTCTCGTTCGAACCGAGCCTGTTCAGTGCCGCCACGACCAACCTCAACCATCGACGTGAGCCGTGACGCGGCTTTCCGCGACTCCTCGAGACACGCATAGGCGTGATCGATATAGGCCTGTTCGGCATCGAGATCGGGATGTGCGGCCACGGACTCTCTCAGAAGGACTGGTTGCCTTCCTTGCTTTGCCGGCCGGGGCCAGCATGGCTCAGAAGGGGGTGGTCCACTCTAGCGGGCCGCCCTTGAACGGCCGAAGGCGAGTGGCGAAGCCCCAAAGCACCTCGCCGGATTCTCTCCAACAAGACCTTGTCGGTAGCGTGGCCCCGTGACCGACGCTGCTGCTGCCGCCCTCCCCCCATTTCTCCGAGCCTGTCGCGGCATCCCCGGAGGCCCCGGCGATCGTGTCCCGATCTGGTTCATGCGCCAGGCCGGCCGCTCTCTGCCGGAATATCGCTCCATCCGCGGATCGGGTTCCATTCTCGATGCCATTGCCGATCCTGAACTCTCCGCCGAAATCACGATGCAGCCGGTTCGTCGCTACGGCGTCGATGCCGCCATCCTCTATTCCGACATCGTCGTACCGGTCGCCGCAATTGGTTTTGGCGTCGATGTTGCCCCGGGCATCGGGCCGGTCGTCGAACAACCCTTCTCTCGCGCCGCCGATCTTGAACGGTTGCGCCCTCTCGATCCCGAGGCCGACACACCGTACGTACTCGAAACCGTTCGCATCCTTGCTCGCGAACTTCCCGTGCCGCTGATTGGATTCGCCGGGGCACCGTTCACCGTCGCGAGCTACCTCATTGAAGGACAGCCCTCGCGCACCTACACGCGCACCAAAGCGCTCATGCATGGCGACACCGCCCTATGGCACAAGTTGATGGAACGACTTGCCGATCTCGCCATCGTGTCGTTGCGTTCGCAGATTGAAAATGGTGCCGTTGCACTTCAGATCTTCGATTCGTGGGCCGGCGCACTCAGCCCACCCGATTACGAGAAGTTCGTTCTTCCCCACAGCCAGCGCGTGTTTGCCGAAGTTGCTGACCTCAATGTTCCTCGTATTCATTTTGGTGTTGGGACCGGAGAACTTCTTGGCCTCATGGCCAGTGCCGGCGCCGACGTGGTTGGTGTCGATTGGCGTGTGCCGATCGACGTTGCCCGAACACGAGTGCCTGCAAACATCGCGTTGCAAGGAAATCTTGATCCCGCTCTTGCTTTTGCTCCGTGGGATGTCGTTGCCGAAGCAACGCGCGACGTGCTGCGTCGCAACGCTGGCAACCCCGGACATATTTTCAATCTCGGGCACGGCGTCATGCCCGAAACCGACCCAACCATTCTTGAACGTGTGGTTGAACTCGTACACAACGAAGGACGCTGCGATGGAGTCGCATCATGACTACTGAATCCAAAATTGGCCTCGTCGTAATGGCGTACGGAACGCCACGCACAACTGAAGACATTGAGCCGTACTACACACACATCCGTCGCGGTCGCGCTCCAGAGCCGCAACAACTCGCCGATCTCATTTCTCGTTACGACGCCATCGGCGGAATCTCGCCGCTCGCCAGTCTCACTGAGGCACAACGCGCTGCCCTTGAATCAGCACTCGAGGCGCGCATGCCAGGCGCATGGACAGTTGTGCTTGGCCAGAAGCACGCCTACCCCTTTATCGAAGATGGCGTCGCAACGCTGGCCGATGCAGGAGTCACCGACGCCGTCGGCATCGTGCTCGCCCCCCACTTTTCCGGCTTCAGCGTTGGCGAATACCAGCGACGAGCCGCAGAAGCCGGCACCGAGCGCGGGCTCACCATGCACGGCATCGACCATTGGCATCTCGAAGCGGCGTATCTCGACTTTCTAACTGCCGCAGTTCGCGATGCGCTGACTGAACTTCCTGAGCGCACGACAGTGCTGTTCACTGCCCATTCGCTTCCAGAGCGAGTTCTGGAAAACGATCCATACCCAGACGAACTCGCAGCCAGCGCCACCTTCGTTGCCGAGCACCTCGGCCTCAAGAGTTGGTCGCTCGGTTGGCAAAGTGCCGGCCGCACTCCCGAGCCCTGGCGCGGTCCCGACATCCTCGATGAGCTTCGTCGAATTGCTGCCGAAGGTTCCGCCGATGGCGTCTTGGTATGTGCGCAAGGATTCACGGCCGATCATCTCGAAGTTCTCTACGACCTCGATATCGAGGCAGCAAAGGTCGCGGAAGAACTCGGTCTTGCCTTTGGTCGCACGCGCTCACTCAATGCCGATGAAGTTGTCATGAACGCTCTCGCTGATCTCGTGGTTACGCAGATTCAATGAGTGAACGTCGGCGTGTCGTTGTTGTCGGTGCGGGCATCACCGGACTCACCGCGGCATTCACGCTTGCGACACAACGACCCGATCTCGACATCGTTGTCCTTGAAGCCAGCGAACGAGTTGGCGGGAAAATCCTCACCACTGCGTTTGCCGGTCGTCCCGTCGATTGCGGCGCTGACGCGTTCCTCGCTCGAGTGCCCGAAGCAATCGAACTTTGTCGCGAACTCGGACTCGACACGATCCTGACCTCACCCGTTCAGAAGTCCGCGTACGTATGGGTGAACGGCGGTCTTCATCGTCTGCCGGCCGGACTCGTGCTCGGCGTTCCCACCGATCTCGACGCGCTCGCCACTTCAGGAATCGTGAGTGCCGAAGGTGTTGCGCGCGCCGCACAAGATCTCACTCGCACAGAATGGATCGATAGCGCGAACGGTGCTGACCCAAACGGCGTCGATGATCAGTCGGTTGGCGAACTCATTCGCGCTCGCCTCGGCGATGAAGTGCACGAGAAGTTGGTCTCCCCTCTTCTCTCCGGCGTAAATGCCGGCGATGCCGATCACCTCAGCCTCGCTGCTGGTGCCGCGCAGATCGCGGACGCCGCTCGTAAGTCACCCAGCCTCATCGCTGCGTTGCGTACACAAGCTGCAGCAGCAACGACCAACTCCGACGCACCGGTCTTTCACGGCATTCCCGTCGGTACACAGACGCTCACCGATCTCATCCTTGCTCGCCTCACTCAAGCTGATGTTCCGGTGCATCTTTCGTGCCCGGTGTCATCGATCGCTCGTGATGGCGCCGCTTGGAACCTTTCAACACCGCTCGGCGTCATCGCTGCCGACGAGATCATTCTCGCAACCCCAGCTCATCCCACCGCTCGCTTGCTCGAATCGATCGCCCCTGAACCTGCAGGCGATCTCGCTTCTCTGGGTTACGCGTCGGCAGCCATGGTCACCCTTGCCGTGTCGAAGACGTCTCTCGGTGTTCCGCTCGATGCGAGCGGTTTCCTCGTTGCTCAGACCGATCCGCTCCCAACCCTCACCGCGTGTTCGTGGGCATCGGCGAAGTGGTCCCATCTCGATGATCCCGAGGTCGCCATCCTGCGCGTATCGGCCGGCAAGTTCGGCGATACCCACGCGCTTGAGCTCGACGACGCATCGCTGGTCGAGGCGCTTGGCGTTGATCTCGAGGCCACGATGGGTATCGATACTGCTCCGATCGCCTGGCGCGTCACCCGCTGGCTCGATGCCTTGCCGCAATACCGGCCGGGCCATCCGGCTCGCGTCGCGAACTGGCGCGCCAGCGTTAGCGCCGAAGCACCCGGTATTCATCTCGCCGGCGCTGCGTATGACGGACTCGGACTCCCGGCCTGCATCCGGCAAGGCCGCCAGACCGCCGCCGCAGTCAGTTAATTCGAACTCCTGATCTTCAGCCGGTGAAAACCGGGACGACCAGATCAGTGCCGGTTGTTGTTGCTGTTGTCGGCGGCGTCGTTGTCGTTGTCGTCGGCGGCTCGGTCCCCGTCACTTCGATCGCGAGCGTCACGTCGGGTCGGGTCGAGTCGGGTCGGATCGGCTCGTAGTAGCCAACCGACATGCAAAACCACTCCGTCGCGCACGACACCGAATACGACTCGCTGTAGTCCGTGACCGACTCAGCCGGTGAAGCGATTTCATTCCAACTGGTTCCGCTCCACCCGAGCATCAACGTTTCCTGGAGCCCATTCGCGAGATACCGACTGCCGGTCACGATGCAGGACTGCTCAGTGACGCAATCGATCGAATTGATGCCGAGCCCAGCACCGGGATCAACCACGAAGGACGTGTCCAACGTCCACGTCGAGCCATCCCAGAACCCAGCAAGGGGCTCGTAGGGGAATCGGTTCTCGGAACCCGCAAGCACACAAAACACCGGCGAGAGACACGAGATCGACGCCGCGCCGGACCCGGTTCCACCATTTGGAATCACCGTTGCCGCCCACTGAAGGCCATCCCATTCGAATGCAGTTGCTTCCCGATTCCCCCCGCTGGCCAAGCCCACCGCCATGCAGAACGTCGCCGAGACGCAGGCGACGGAAGTCAAGGTCCCGGCGCTGGGGGTGGAACTGATCGACCATGCGTTGCCGTCCCAGATCTCCACCAGGGTCGAGGTATTGGCGGCGTCATCTCCGACGGCGACACAAAACGATGTGCTGACGCACGAAACGGAGTTGAACCGACTGTGGTTCATGCCATCGGGGCTGGGGACGATCGTCCAACTGGTGCCGTTCCATATCTCCGTCAGTGAGTGTTGGTCATTCCACGGCCCGGAGTTGCCGACGGCGAAACAGAACGACGAATCAACGCAACTCACCCCGCGAAGAGAACTCTCCGAGTTGGGCACTGACGGCGACGCAACGACTGTCCATGCGACTCCATCCCACGACTCGACGAGTGACTGAGTCGAAGATGCATCCCAGGTATCGCCCACGGCGATGCATGAGGTCGCAGTCAGGCAGGACAACGAGCGCAGATACGAACTCGAACCCGGCGCCGGAGTCGGAACCAGCACCGCGGTGTCGACCGCAGCCCCGGCCGGGATGGTCGCGGCGACGATGACAACGAGAAGGCCGACCATGACCCCGATCTTCGAGAACTTCTTAGGCATCGTGTTCATTGCTGGATCCTCCGAGACGATGGCGCCGGTCTGCATCGGAATGGTACCTCTGGCTGGCGACTGGGAATCTCTGGTTCCGGGCCCAGATCCGCCTCAATGTGACGAAGAACGCATCAAGCATTTCCCCAGTTCAGAGCACTATTGCTGCGAAAATGTTGCGGCTGCGTTGCGAGACTGCGATGAAACCGCAACACTTTCGTAACAATGCGATCAACCCCCCTT
>CAIPQK010000088.1 GCA_903867185.1 uncultured Candidatus Nemicrothrix sp.
AAGCAGTGCGTCGACTGATCGGCGAAGGTCGGGTCGATCATCTCGATTTCAATTTCGGCTGCCCCGCCCCCAAGGTCATGCGCCATGGCGGCGGTGCTGCGGTGCCCACTCGCCCGCGCTTGTTGGCCGCGATCATCGCTGCTGCGGTTGAGGCCGCCGACGCCGAGTCGGGCGGAACGGTGCCCGTCACTGTGAAAATGCGCATGGGCCTCGACGATGAACGTCTCACCTATCTCGAGGCTGGTCGTATCGCTGCTGACAGTGGCGCCAAAGCAGTTGCGCTGCATTCCCGCACCGCCGAGCAGCGATATTCCGGTCGCGCCCATTGGGATGCGATCACTGCGCTCGTTGAAGCAGTACCGGATGTTCCCGTTCTCGGCAACGGCGATATTTGGACCGCTGACGATGCGATCTTGATGATGGAACAGACCGGTTGTGCCGGTGTCGTCGTTGGTCGAGCCTGTTTGGGTCGGCCCTGGTTCTTCGGTCAACTCGCAGATGTGTTCGCTGGCCGACCCGTTCGGCCCGAGCCGCCACTTGGCGAAGTCGCGATCATTGCAGCGGAACACGCTCGTCTCTTGGCCGAATCGGTTGGCGAACGTCGAGCCATGTTGATGATGCGCAAACACCTTGGTTGGTACCTCACCGGATACGCCGTTGGATCAGTTGCACGCCGACAACTCACGCTGGTTGCGTCATTCGCCGAACTCGATGATCAACTCGCTGCACTCGATCATTCATTAACTGTTGATGCAACGACTGCATCTCGACCACGCGGCACTCAAACCGGCCCGCACTCAGTCATCATCCCCGATGGTTGGCTCGACGCCGAAGCCACTGCCCCACCCGATGCGCTTGCCGACGCGTCGGTAAGCGGTGGATGAAACTGTGGCTATGAAACTCGTTTTGGCTTCGGCCTCGCCTCGCCGCCAGGAACTTCTCGCCGATCTCGGATTGTCGTTTGCTGTGCGCCCAGCCGACATCGACGAAGCCGTTCATGCTGGTGAATCTGGTGCGGACTATGTGCGCCGGTTGGCTCGTGAAAAAGCAGCGGCGGTCGCCGGCCTAGGTGAACTCGTGCTTGCTGCTGACACCACCGTCGATCTCGATGGCGAATTACTCGGCAAACCGGTTGACGAAGAAGATGCGCGCAGCCTCATGCGCAAACTTTCTGATTCAGTGCACTACGTACATACCGGTGTCTGCGCGTTGTTGATCGAGGCCGACGGAACTCGCCGTGAAGAGTCCACGGTCGTCACCACCGCCGTTACCTTCGCCCCCGTACCCGATGCATGGATCGACTGGTATATCGCCACTGGCGAACCTTTCGATAAAGCCGGCGGTTATGGGATGCAGGGTTCTGCTGCAATTTTCGTGCACCGCATTGATGGCAGCCCCACAAACATCATCGGACTCCCCCTCGATGCGACCGCGTCTCTCATCGCCCAATTGGGCTTCGACCTGTTTTCGTTCTCGAGTTAACGAGGCGCGGGCGCGACTAATTCGACGGCATTGCCATCGGGGTCGCGCAATTGCAACGATGGTTTGCCGAGTTCGTCGACAACAGCGGGAACGTCGAGCCCGCATTCACGAAGATGCGCTGCCCACGCTTCAAGCGTCGGGCCATCGGCCACCGCAAACGCCAGGTGATCGATCGGTGAATGCTCAACATCGGGTTCTCCTGGTGACACCACGATGACAAGTCGGGCCTCACGATGACGCAAGGCAACTACATCGCCGTGTTCTGACATCACATCCATGCCCAGTACGGTGCAGTACCAATCAACTGACGCGCGCACGTCACGCACACACAACTGCAAATGGCTGAATCCGAGAACCGGCGAATTCATTAGTGGCTCCTCACCCGATTAATCACTTCTTTCGCACGACTGACGCGAGGGTCTCGGTTTTTGAATACACCGGTTGCGCAGATTGCGAACCACTGCCGACTGGCCATGCCGGAGCCCTGAACACACCAATCGTTCCTGCTTGCG
>CAIPQK010000089.1 GCA_903867185.1 uncultured Candidatus Nemicrothrix sp.
CTCGTAACTTCGCGTCAGATCTCGCCGAGATGGATAGCGTCTATCTCTACAATATCGATGACCTAGCCGGTATCGCGGATGAGAATCGAGCGATTCTTCGATGGCATTGAGATTCTCGCGCTGGAGGTTTTCAATCAACGCCAACTCCAACACGGCCCGATCATCTGCCTCCCGGACAATCACCGGCACTTCGGTCAACCCGGCGAGTTGCGCCGCGCGCCAGCGGCGTTCCCCGGCGATCAGTTCAAAATCATTTCCTAGCGGACGGACGATGAGCGGCTGGACGATGCCCTGCTCCCGAATGGAATCAGAAAGTTCCCGCAACGCTTCGGGCGGAAAATCTTTGCGCGGCTGGAAGGCGCAAGGCTTAACTTGAGAAACCGGAACACGACGCACTGCATCACGGGAGACTGGAGCGGGGATGAGGGCGGGCGGCAGTGTGACGGGCACGCCAGGAGTCGTCGTGGTAGAAAGTGTGATGGAGGGAGTCGGTGCGACAGCCGCCGAGTTGGCGATAGCTGGAGAGCCACCCAACAGCGCGCCAAGACCGCGTCCCAAAGCCGGTTTTGCCATGGGGTTAGGGTGACGAACCCCTGAAAGATTGTCAATTATCCATCGCTTTGAATGACTGTGCCCGAGGCCTCATTATAGCGCTTGAGACGGCATTGACGGGCTTTGGAACTGAAGCCCAAGAACACTTACAACCCTGGCGCGATGCGATAGAACCGGTACGGTAAAGTGTTCGCGGCTGCATCTTCGAATTGCACGGCACCGTTGGAGTCTGCGGTGACATTGCCGATGTCACTCCATCCCGAGAGATCTGCCGAAGCCCGCACCGTGTAGCTATGTCTAGGCGCACCTGCGAAATAAACGACCACGTGACCGTTAGTGAGCATCTGCACCGGTGTGATCACGGTTGCAGATTGCGAATTGATGATCGTCACAAGACCGACTGTGCTAAGACCCAGCGAATCGGCAACCCTGTAACTGAACGAATCACTTCCCGTCGCGTTCGTTGGGGGCGTGTAAGTGATGATGCCGCTGTTCACAGACACCAGACCGCCGTTCGCGCTCGTCGAACTGATATTTGTAAACGTGATCGTGTCGCCCTCCGGATCCGAGGCCATCTCCATGAGGTTGGTGACATTCACTGTCAAGGGCAGACCCAGCTTTGTGCCCAGCAGCATGACTCCGGTGACGGGCGCGCGATCAATAATCTCAAGCGTGGCGAGCGTGTTCGAGCAACCGCTGAATTGCGAGTCGCCCACGAACCTCGCGCTAATCACATGCGCGCCATGAGCGAGTGTTGACGTGCTAAAACGAGCCACGCCATTGGTCATCTCGGACGTAGCCACTGTTGAACCGTCCACGGCAAACTCGACTTGTCCGACGGGCATACCTGCGCCCGGGGCGACGACGGACAAGACGCTCGTGAATGTGACCGCGTCTCCCGGCACAGCGGGATTCTCAGAGGCGAGCAAGAGGTTAGTCGTGGTTGCTTGAAGAACATTGATGAACACCGTCGCCACCGC
>CAIPQK010000090.1 GCA_903867185.1 uncultured Candidatus Nemicrothrix sp.
GAAGAAGTTCGTATCCCGAAAGAAAATGTTCTCGGTGAAGTGAACGGTGGTTGGGCAGTGGCGATGACCACACTCACCAGTGAGCGCGCCGATATCGGTGCTGGTCATGGCGACGGGTTTGCTGGCGTCCTTCGCCTCGCGCAGCAGTACGGCCGCGTGAACGATCCGGTTGTTCGTCAAGATCTCATGAAGCTCTACACGAGCTACCAAATCTCGAAGTACATCGGTTTCCGTACCCGCACCGCGGCCTCGAAGGGAATCGCTCCTGGGCCCGAGGTTTCAACCATGAAGATTGCGATTTCTGATCGTCTTGCGTTCCAGGGGGATTTGGTTGAATCGCTCATGGGCGCCGACGGAATGCTTTGGGGCTCCGACGCCATCGACGATGGCTACTGGCAGACCATGGTGTTTATGGGCCAGTGGATGGCTCGCATCGGCGGCGGTACTGAAGATGTGCAGCGAAACATCGTGGGCGAGCGTGTGCTCGGCCTGCCTCGCGAACCAAGCAACGATCGCACTACGCCATTCCGCGAATTGCCGCACTGACCTTCACGGTTTTGCACGGCTCCCTGTAGACATTCGAGATGTTCAATCCCTTCGTGCCGGGCTTCGCCGAGTATCCCTATGAGGAATATCGGATCCAGCGCGAGACCGAACCAATCCAGCAAACACCGTTTGGTCCGTGGATCGTGTTCAACCATGCCGAGTCAGTACAACTACTTCGTGACGTCACACTGAGTGTCGATGTGCGCAAGGCGATTGAGATTCTGGGCGAAGATCCGCGCGACCGGGCCAAGATGCGCGCCGAGTTGTTTCCCGACAAGGCGCCAAGAGAAGACACATCAATTCTCAATATCGATCCGCCTGATCACACGCGGTTACGCAAACTAGTGAGCAGTGTGTTCACACCTCGCCGAGTCGCCGACCTTGCTCCGATGATCGAACGCATAGTCGACGAACATCTCGACGCAGTGGCCGGTGGCGAACAGATGGATCTCATCGCCGATCTCGCCTTCCCGCTTCCGTTTGCAGTGATTTCCGAAATGCTGGGAATGCCCGACGGCGACAGCGCGCAATTGCGCGAGTGGTCACATGCTCTCGTGAAGATCCTCGACTTCACGATTGGCCCCGACGAACTGGTGGCTGCAGTGACTGCGGGCGAACACCTTCGTCAACACATCGCCGAGGTCATCGAATGGAAGCGATCGAATCTTGGCGACGACTTGCTTAGCGCGCTGATTCTTGCCGAAGACAATGGCGATGTTCTTTCCGATACTGAACTTCTTGATCAGGTGAATGTGCTTTTTATTGCTGGTCATGAGACCACGGTGAATCTCATTGGCAATGGGACCTGGGCATTGCTGCAGAACCGCAACCAGTTTGAGTTGTTACGTGATGATCCTTCGGTGGAAGCCACAGCGGTCGATGAACTTCTTCGCTATGACTCGCCTGTGCAGATTTCGCGTCGGATCACGCTTGAACCAATTGAACTCGCTGGTCACCAGATTCCCGCCGGCGTGTATGTACTCACGAGTCTTGGGTCGGCGAATCATGATCCCGCGACGTTTGGACCCACGGCCGATCAACTTGATCTTCGCCGTACCGATGCGGCTCGCCACCTGGCTTTTGGCAGTGGAACCCACCACTGCCTTGGGGCGTCGTTGGCGCGACTTGAAGGCACAATCGCTATCACTCGCCTCATCCGACGCTTCCCGGAGTTGAAGGCGGTGGGCCTGCCAGCGTGGAACGGTCGTCTGGTGCTTCGGGGCATGGACTCGCTGCAACTTTCGCTTCGCTGAAGTTCTTCTTCTGGTGGCAAGATCTC
>CAIPQK010000091.1 GCA_903867185.1 uncultured Candidatus Nemicrothrix sp.
CGACGACGACTGAACCGCCGACGACCACAACGACGACTGAACCGCCGACGACCACAACGACGACTGAACCGCCGACGACCACAACGACGACTGAACCGCCGACGACCACAACGACGTTGCCGCCGACAACAACTTCGACATCGACAACTCTTCCGCCGACAACAACAACGACGACGACGACCTTGCCTCCGCCCTCGCCGATCTACACCGTGGTGTTTTCCTGCGGTGATGGGTCCGGCTCAGCGCCAGCCGACCAAACGAGTCTCCTTCGTTCGACAGTGGTCCTCCCCACTACGGCCTCACCCTGCGATGCACCATTTGGATCTGAGTTCTCGGGGTGGCGCTGCCTCTCGACGGACATCGGTGCTGGCGGCGCCTACCTCGTTGTGGGTGATTCCATGTGCACGGCCCGGTGGACGCAGGTCTATGTGCCTCCTCCACCAACGACGGTTCCCGCCGCAACTGAACCGCCTCCGTCAACCCCTCCTCCAACAAGTCCTCCGACGACATTGCCCACGTCCCCTCCGCCAGTAGTGAGTGATCCGTCGGTGGATAATGCCGCGCAGCTTGCAGCACTCAATGCCGCGATCAGTTCGCCGACGGCAACAACGAGCCAAGTTCAATCGGCCGTGAACGATCTTTTGAACGCTGGTGTCACTGGCACTCAAGCAACAGAGTTGGCAACGAGCCCGAAAGTTCTGGAAAGCATTAACCCGAAACAAGCAACAGCGGTGTTCAAAGCAATCCCAGTCTCGAAACTCGACAAAGCACAAGAAGCCGCGTTAGTGGGTGCGGTAAGCGCTGCACCCGAAGGTGTGAAGAACGCGTTCGAAGGAACGATTGACGTCTACGGAGCAGGACTCGATAACTATGTTCCAGTCGGTTCTGTCGTTGATGTGGGCGACAGACGGACATTGATCGCAGCAGCCGCAGCAACGGCCGTGGCTGGTGCAGCTGCGGCGGGCGCTGTTGGCGGGCGGACGATGTCGGGAAGCAGCGCAAGTCGCGGCGGCCCTATTGATGGTTCCGAAACTGGTCAATCCGGTCGCGGGTCAGGGGGGCCGCGAAACGCGGTTCCGAGCGGAGCTGACGGATTGACCGATGCTCAAATGGCATCGGTAGCTCGAAAAATGGGCCGAGGAATGTTGAAGAAAAAGTCAGATGATCCAAATTTGTTGGGACCGGATGGAGAACTACTAATGGCAAATACACGAGCACCACTCTCAAAAATCCTCAAACGCTTAGTGCGAGAAACTGCTGCGATTGGTTTCACAATTGCCGGCGGCGTGGTGGTGATCTTCACGTTGTCAGGAGCAACGAGGAAAGTGGCAGTAATCGCGCTCGGCACAGCGTTCCTCCTTCACGTGGCACACGTCGTGATGACGACCCGATCGGAGTGATGCTCTGGGTTTCGCTTCAGACCCGCAGATTTTCTTAGAGAGACGGTCAGGTCGGGTTCGTGGGTCGCTACCCTTCCTATATGGACATGAGTGCAGGACCACCGCCGCCCGATCCCGAGAAGTTGCTTGCCGCCTGGACGGAATGGGAAACCGGCGAAAACACACCCGGTCGTGTCATGGCCAATTTGAAAACTGCGGGCATGCCTGAATTGCTCCGGGTCCTTGTTGAACAAAAGCAGGCAGGCGCGTCCTGAATCGCGGCGGGGCGCAGCAGATTCCTCGTCCGCCGGGCACCGTCGAAGGCGGACCAGCTCCGTGGACGCATCTCGCTTCTGAATTTCGTCGCCCAACCATGGCCGAGATTCGCGCCGCTATGGCGACCGCTGCATCACCTCGAACCCAAGACGTTGCCGATGGCGCGTTGCGCTCTGCGGTGCTCGCTGCGTTTTACGACGATGTCGATCGTGACGGCCGCGCATCGGTTGTTCTGACCCGTCGGTCGAAGAACCTTCGCAATCACAGTGGTGAGGTCAGTTTCCCCGGTGGCCGTCAGGAGCCGGGGGAGGAGCTTTGGGTCACGGCGCTTCGTGAAGCCGAGGAAGAGATTGCGCTTGACCCGACAGCGGTTGTGCACCTTGGCGAACTCGATCATCTCCGGACGGTGTCGAGTCGATCGTGGATCGTGCCGTACGTGGCTGAAATCACGGACCCGCATCTAGTGATCCCAGCGCTGCAGGCCGCGCCTGACGAGGTCGAGCTAGTGCTTCATGTGGGGCTTGATGAATTGCTAAAAGATGGGGTTTTTCGCGAGGAATTGTGGACATTTGGCGAGTACACGCGCCCGGTGTTCTTTTTCGAAATCGAGGGCGACACGGTTTGGGGGGCGACGGCAGCGATGCTTCGCAACCTGCTGTCGATCGTCACCGGCACCCACGATCCGAACGCTGAAATTTCACACTGGGACGCTCCGAACGCTGTCCTGCCAGCCGGTCTCGGCGAGTAGAGTTCACTCTTTCCAGCGGAGTGGGGCCCTTGCGGTCCAGTTCCGCCATTCCTCCCCCGGGGTTTCCCCGACGGATTTGAGCGAAGGGATCAGCAATGGCTGAAGTCGAGATCGGAATGGGTAAGTCGGGTCGTCGGGCCTATGGATTCGATGACATCGCGATCGTGCCGAGTCGTCGTACACGAGATCCTGAAGATGTCGAGATCACCTGGGAGATCGATGCCTTCAAGTTCCAGCTTCCGCTCATGGCCTCGGCGATGGACGGTGTCGTAAGCCCTGCCACTGCGATCGAAATCGGTCGAATCGGTGGCGTTGGCGTGTTGAATCTTGAGGGTCTCTGGACTCGTTACGAAGATCCCGAGTCCTTGTTCGAAGAGATCAGCAAGCTCGATGTCGAGAAGGCCACTGCTCGTATGCAGCAGATCTACATGGAGCCCATCAAGCCCGAGCTCGTCACGCAGC
>CAIPQK010000092.1 GCA_903867185.1 uncultured Candidatus Nemicrothrix sp.
CGCGGATTCGCCTCCGACAACTATGCCGGGGTACATCCCGAGGTGCTCGATGCGTTAGCCGTCGTCAACGGCGGACACCAGGTTGCCTACGGAGAAGACCAGTACTCCGAGCAGCTCGGGGTTGTCATGGCGAAACACTTCGGTGACGGAATCGAAGTGTTCCCCGTCTTCAATGGCACGGGCGCCAACGTCCTGAGTCTGCAGTCCATGATTCCTCGCTGGGGTGGCGTCGTTTGTGCCGCGACCGCCCACGTGAACAACGACGAGTCAACGGCGCCGGAAGCCGTTGGCGGATTCAAGTTGCTGACCGTGCAGGCATTCCAGGGCAAGTTGACTCCCGCACTCATCGACGAACAGGCTTTTGGTTTTGGCGACGAGCACCGCGCCCAGGCCCTCGCGGTCACGATTACTCAATCCAGTGAGCTGGGCACGATTTACACTCCGGACGAGGTCACGGCCATCGCCGATCACGCCCACTCGCTGGGTATGACCGTGCACCTCGATGGCGCGCGCATCTCGAACGCGGCGGCCGCCCTGGGCGTTCCGTTCAGCGCGTTCACCCGGGATGCCGGCGTCGACATCGTGAGTTTCGGCGGAACTAAAAATGGATTGATGGGTGCCGAAGCGATCGTGGTCTTGAACCCCGAAGCCGTGAACGGGTTGATCTACTTACGCAAGATGAACATGCAACTCGCGTCGAAGATGCGATTCGTGTCGGCCCAACTTATTGCCCTTCTCGAGGGCGACCTGTGGTTGCGCTCGGCGGCCCACGCCAACGCGATGGCCACTCGCTTGCGTTCCTCGTTGGAAGGCGTGACGGGCGTCAACTTCACCCAGCCCACCCAGGCCAACGGAGTCTTCACGACGCTGCCTCCGGGTGTTGCTGATGAGCTCCGCAAGGAGTTCAGGTTCTACGACTGGAACCCCGCCACCGGCGAAGTTCGCTGGATGTGCGCGTGGGACACGACCGAGGATGACGTCGATAATTTCGCGGCCGCGGTCCGCCGCCTCGTCTAGGACTGAGCGCATGGACAGCCAAGACGTCGACGTTGCCATAATCGGCGGCGGTCACAACGGGCTGGTTGCGGCGGCATATTTGGCCAAAGCCGGAAAATCGGTGGTCGTACTCGAGCAGCACGATGTGCTCGGTGGGGCAGCGATATCGGCGCAGGCATTCGATGGAATCGATGCAAAACTGTCGCGATACTCCTATCTCGTGAGCCTGCTTCCGAAACGCATCATCGAAGACCTTGGTCTCGATGTCGAAACAGCCCCGCGACGCTATGGGTCTTTTACTCCCACACCGGACGGCAAGACCGGGTTGCTGATTGACGAAATCGACGCAGAGGCGACGGCTAGGTCGTTCGAATCAATCGGCGCGGCGAGCGACTTCGATGCGTGGAACGCTTTCTATGCGAAAACGGAAACCATCGCACAACGCTTGTTCCCCACGGTTCTGGAACCACTGAAAACCGAATCGGAAGTCCAGCAGTTACTCGGCCCCGAATTGTGGAACGAGTTCTTCACGCGACCCATCGGGGAAACGATTGCCGATTCGTTCGAGTCTGATCTTGTGCGGGGAGCGGTGATGACGGACGCACTCATCGGGACATTCGCCTCGAATCACGATGCAGAGCTCGACGCCAACAAGTGTTTTCTGTACCACGTGATTGGAAACGAAACCGGTGAATGGAACATCCCCGTGGGCGGGATGGGTGCAGTCACGGGTTCGATGTCGGCACGGGCGCGAGAACTCGGGGCCGACCTGAAGGCTGGGTGCGAGGTCTTGTCCATTGGAGATTTACAGGGCGGTAACGCAACAGACAGTCCCGTTCGGACCATTACCTTCCGCCAAGGAGGGCACGCCCATTCGGTGTCCGCGCGATTCGTGCTCGCCAATGTTGCCCGGCCGGTTCTCGAATCACTGCGCGGACGATCCTCTGCTCATACCATCGAAGGCGCTCAGGTGAAAGTCAACATGTTGCTTCAGCGGTTGCCGAGACTGAAATCAGACACCGATCCCGTCGCAGCGTTCGGCGGAACCTTTCACATTAACGAAGGCTTCGAGCAATTGCAGGTGGCGTTTGAGCAGGCGACGCGAGGCGAGATTCCCAACCCGTTGCCGTGCGAGATTTATTGCCACTCGATTACCGACCCGACCATCCTCGGCGAAGCTCTTCGCGAGTCGGGCGTCCAGACTCTCACTGTCTTCGCGCTTCAGACGCCTCATTCGCTGCTGAAAGACAACGACAACGCCGTGATGCGTCAGAAACTCGAAGACGCAGTCATCGAATCAATCAATTCGGTGCTGTCGGAAGACATCCGCGATCTGGTGTTGCTAGACGCACACGGCAAACCCTGTATCGAGACCAAAACAACACTCGATCTCGAGCACGCTCTCGGGCTGCCGGGCGGAAACATCTTCCATGCGCCACTCAGTTGGCCGTTCGTCTCGGATGACTCGCCGCTCTCGACGCCCGCCGAACGCTGGGGTGTCGACACGCTCGAGCCGGGCATCCTTTACTGCGGATCAACCGCGAGGCGGGGTGGCGCCGTCAGCGGAATCGGCGGCCACAACGCTGCGATGGCCGTTCTCGAATCCGACTAGCGTCACGATTGAATCTGCGCGGGTTTCATGTTCGCCAGCCCAGCACCCAACCGTCTGATGCGTAGTTAGACGACGGGACCCGTCCACTTTTCGCCAGGACCAGCGCCGAGTTCGTCGGGAATCGCCGACGCTTCGCGGAACGCGAGCTGCAACGAACGCAATCCGTCACGCAGCGGCCGAGCGTGGTGGTCGCCCAATTCGGGGGCGGCGGCGGTCATGAAA
>CAIPQK010000093.1 GCA_903867185.1 uncultured Candidatus Nemicrothrix sp.
CGTAAACGAATTATTCGTCGGATCCGCATCGGCCAACACCTTCGTGATCGCCGCGGTCAACGTGGTCTTACCATGATCGATATGACCCATCGTGCCCACATTCGCGTGGGGCTTGGTCCGCTCAAACTTCTCGCGTGCCATTACTTTCTCCTGTGTCGTTGTGCCCTGCGGCGATTTCTGTGAGTTGGAAAGGTGCGACTACTGGTCTTGCTTTAGGAACTGCGGTACTTCGATCGGGTTGGAAGTTCACTCACCACGGAGGCGAGTAACGATTTCTTCCTGAACGTTCGACGGCATTTGCTGATAGGAGTCGAACAGCATGGTGTAGGTGGCTCGACCCTGGGTGCGTGAACGAAGGTCGGTAGCGTAACCGAACATCTCCGAAAGGGGTACCTGCGCACGAATGATCTGCGAATTCCCCTTCTGTTCCATGCCTCCGAGCTTGCCTCGACGGCTGGAAAGATCGCCCATAACGTCGCCCATGTAGTCGTCAGGGGTCGAAACCTCGACGTTCATGATGGGCTCAAGAAGACACGGCTTGGCCTTACGTGCGGCTTCCTTGAACGCCATGGTTCCGGCGATTTTGAAGGCCATTTCCGAAGAGTCAACATCGTGGTACTTGCCGTCGGTGAGGATGGCACGCACATCAACGGTCGGGTAACCGGCCAGAACGCCAGACGACAATGCCTGCCGGATACCGGCGTCGACGGACGGGATGTATTCCTTCGGAATTTTGCCGCCGCTGATCTTGTCGAGGAATTCGTAACCGCCACCGGGGCCAGTGTTCTCAAGTGTGATGGTGACTTCGGCGTACTGGCCCGAACCACCCGACTGCTTCTTGTGGGTGTAGGTCGAGTTTTCGATGGTCTGCGTAATCGTTTCGCGGTAGGCCACCTGTGGCTTACCGACGGTCGCGTCGACCTTGAACTCACGGAGCATGCGGTCGACGAGCACCTCGAGATGCAATTCGCCCATTCCGGAGATGACGGTCTGCGCAGTGTCTTCGTCGGTACGAACCTGGAAGGTCGGATCTTCTTCGGCGAGCGAGAAGAGAGCCTTGGACATCTTGTCCTGATCGGCCTTGGTCTTGGGCTCAACCGCGACGTGGATAACGGGTTCGGGGAAGATGAGCTCTTCGAGTACGAGTGGAGCCGACGGATCACACAACGTGTCGCCGGTCTTCGTGTTCTTGAATCCGATACCAGCAACGATGTCACCAGCAAACGCAGTATCGAGATCTTGGCGATCGTTTGCATGCATCTCGAGGAGACGACCGATGCGCTCCTTCGATGTGGTGCGTGCATTCATCACCTGTCCGCCCTTTTCGAGCGAGCCGCTGTACACGCGGAAGTAGACGAGCTTGCCAACGTGGGGGTCGGTCATGATCTTGAACGCAAGCGCGGCGAACGGCGCATCGTCTGACGGCGGACGTTCGAGTTGCTGATCGCCCTTGAGGCTTGTGCCAGTAACGGGCGGAAGATCGACAGGCGAAGGCAAGTACCAAACAACAGCGTCGAGCAACGGCTGAACGCCCTTGTTCTTGAACGCAGTGCCATTCAGAACGGGAATGATTTCGCCCGCAATCGTTGCCTTACGAATAGCAGCACGAAGTTCGTCGACGGAAATTTCTTCTTCCGCAATGAACTTCTCGAGAAGGGTTTCGTCGACGCTGGCAACAGTTTCAATAAGGTCGGCGCGATATGCCTCGGCGTCGTCCTTCATGTCTGCGGGGATCTCTTGGACCTCCCAATTGGCGCCAAGTTCTTCGTCGAGCCACACGAGTGCTTGCATCGTGACGAGGTCGACAATGCCCTTGTAGTTACCTTCAGCACCGATCGGAAGCTGCAACACCGCGGTGTTGGCTTCAAGACGATCTTTGATGGAGTCGAGAGCGGCGTAGAAGTCGGCGCCAAGACGGTCCATCTTGTTGATGAAACAGATTCGCGGAACGTTGTACTTATTGGCCTGACGCCAGACCGTTTCGGTCTGCGGTTCCACACCAGCAACTCCGTCGAACACTGCGACGGCGCCATCGAGCACGCGAAGTGAGCGCTCAACCTCGACGGTGAAGTCGACGTGGCCCGGAGTATCGATGATGTTGATGCGATGGTCTTCCCAGAAGCACGTGGTCGCAGCAGAAGTAATCGTGATACCGCGCTCTTGTTCCTGGACCATCCAGTCCATGGTGGCGCCGCCATCGTGAACTTCACCGATCTTGTAGTTCTTCCCGGTGTAATAGAGAATCCGCTCGGTCGTGGTGGTCTTGCCCGCATCGATATGGGCCATGATGCCGATATTGCGGGTCTTTTCAAGAGGATGCGGGCGTGAAGCCATCGTCAGGTCCTGTCATGTGACTGGCGGTCAGTGGAAGTTGTAAAGGAACGGATTGGGGGGGAACTGCTTGTTTCGCGACGGCGCCCCGCACAAGGCGGGGCGTCGGTACGAACCAACGTGGTGGTTACCAGCGGTAGTGGGCAAACGCCTTGTTGGATTCGGCCATCTTGTAGAGATCTTCGCGACGCTTGATTGACGCACCAACACCGTTAGCGGCATCCATCAGTTCATTTGCAAGACGCTCGGCCATCGTGCGCTCGCGACGTTGACGCGAGTATCCGACGATCCAGCGAATGGCGAGCGTGTTGGCACGGCGAGGACGAACCTCGACGGGTACCTGATAGGTGGCGCCACCAACACGACGGCTACGAACTTCAAGCTGCGGCTTGACGTTCTCGACTGCTCGCTTAAGCGTTGAGATCGGCTCGGTGCCGGTCTTCGCTTCGATCATGGTGAGTGCTTCGTAGACGATGCGCTCGGCGGTCGAGCGCTTGCCGCGCTGGAGGACCTTGTTAACAACCTGAGTAACGACAACCGACCGGTAAATCGGATCGGGCATCAGTTCTCGGCGTGGGGCGGGACCCTTACGGGGCATATCAGCTGTCCTTCTTGGCGCCGTAGCGGCTTCGAGCTTGCTTGCGATCGCGCACACCCGATGTGTCGAGGGTGCCGCGGATGATCTTGTAACGCACACCCGGAAGATCCTTCACACGACCGCCGCGCACAAGCACAATGCTGTGCTCCTGGAGGTTGTGTCCTTCACCGGGGATGTATGCAGTGACTTCCATGCCCGATGACAAACGAACACGCGCAACCTTACGGAGTGCGGAGTTCGGCTTCTTCGGCGTGGTCGTATAGACGCGCGTGCACACGCCCCGTCGCTGCGGAGCGCCCTTGAGGGCCGGGGTCTTGCCCTTCGCGGGCTTCGACTGGCGGCCCTTACGGACCAACTGCTGGATGGTGGGCACAACGAACCTTTCTGGCGTTCATATCGCAACGGGGACCGGCCCCGGAGCGGAGGGCAAGGTTAGGGGGGTCAGCCCGATCCGGGCAAACCCCCGAAACCGGGACTACTGGGATTCTTCGGCAGCGCCGCTTTCTTCTACTGATTGCTCAGTTTCCGACAACTCGCTTACCGGAAGTTCAATGACCTGTGCATCGGGAAGTTCTTCCCCCGATTCGGCCAGATCGCCGGCGCCAGCAACCATTTCAGCGGCCATGGCCGCTTCGGCTGCAGCTTCGGCCAATGCGGCCATTTCATCAAGATCAATCGGTGCTGGCGTAACAACATCGCCCGCCATGCGCTCGGCGAGGAGATCGGCAAGATCGCCGGTTTCATCGTCGTCACCCGATGACCAGAACTCCATCGGCTGATACTCAGGCGCTGAGGTCGAGACATCGCGGTACTTCGCCATGCCCGTACCAGCAGGGATGAGCTTGCCGATGATGATGTTTTCCTTGAGGCCGAGCAACGAATCCGACCGGGACTCGATGGCAGCTTCAGTGAGCACTCGGGTGGTCTCCTGGAACGAAGCAGCCGACAACCATGAATCGGTGGCAAGCGAGGCCTTGGTGATACCCATGATTTCGGGACGACCCTCGGCGGGCTTCTTGCCTTCCATCACGAGCGCACGGCTGGCATCGCGGTACACCTTGGAGTCGACGCGCTCGCCGGGAAGGAAATCGGACTCGCCGGCTTCCTGCACAGTGATCTTGCGCGTCATCTGACGAACAATGAGTTCGATGTGCTTATCGTGAATCGGTACGCCCTGATCGCGATACACCTTCTGTACCTCGGTGACGAGGTACTGCTGTGTTTCCTGAACGCCCTTGATCTCGATGAGTTCCTTCGGATCGCGAGGACCATCAACGATCGGATCGCCTGCAGCGATTTCCTGTCCGTCGGTGACCTCGAGACGAGCGAGACCCGAAACGATGTAGGCCTCTTCAGTGCCGTCGTCAGCAATAACCGTGATGACACGACCCTTGCCTTCGTCTTCACCAATTCGAACAACACCAGTGATGCGCGAGAGCGTCGCCTTGCCCTTAGGGCTACGAGCTTCGAACAATTCGACAACGCGTGGCAGACCGCCGGCGAGGTCGGTACCAGCAACACCACCGGTGTGGAAGGTACGCATGGTGAGCTGAGTGCCAGGTTCGCCGATCGACTGCGCAGCGATAACACCAACGGCTTCGCCAACTTCGATCAACTTGCCCGTTGCCAGTGAAAGTCCGTAACACGCTGCCGAAACACCGAGATCGGAATCGTCGGTGAGCGGTGAAAGCACACGAACGCGAGTGACACCCGCGTCGTCACGCAGAAGCGCAACTTCGTCGTCGCCGACGACAGTGCCCCTGGCAAGAACGGTGCCATCGGAAAGCGTGACATCGTCAGCAAGGGTGCGGCTGAAGAGACGAGTCTCGAGCCATGCACGCTTACCGGGACGATCGGCCTCGATGTCTTCGATCCAAATACCGCGGACCGGGCCACCTGATTCGAAGGGATCCTCATCGTTGATGATGAGTTCCTGCGCCACGTCGACGAGTCGACGCGTGAGGTAACCAGAGTCAGCAGTACGAAGTGCGGTATCGACCAGACCCTTACGGGCACCTGGAGTCGAGATGAAGTACTCAAGCATGGTGAGGCCTTCACGGAAGTTCGACTTGATCGGACGAGGAATCATGTCGCCACGAGGGTTCGCAACAAGACCGCGCATACCGGCGATCTGACGAACCTGCATCATGTTTCCGCGTGCACCCGAACCAACCATCATGTCGATCGGGTTGAACTTGTCTTCCTTGAGGCTGGCTTCCATCGCAACACGAACTTCGTCGGTTGCTGTGGTCCAGATCTCAACTTCCTTCTGACGACGCTCACCATCGGTGATGATGCCGCGACGGAACTGGGTCTCGACCTTCTCGGCTTCCTTTTCGTGACGATCGAGAATCTCCTTCTTGACCGGAGGAGTCTTGACGTCCTCGATCGAGATGGTGAGACCGGACTTTGTCGCGTAGCGGTAGCAAAGGTCCTTGATGCGGTCGAGACTTGAGGCCACATCGGCCTTGTCGAAGTCGTGAGCAAGTTCGTCGACAATGCGACCCATTGCCCGCTTATCGATACGAGCATTCTGGAACTCGAAGCTCGCTGGGAGCGTCGTGTTAAAGAAGATTCGACCGGCAGTCGTGGTGCGATAGGTCTTGCGACCATCGGCTTCACCAACAACATGGTCGGGATGGCGATACTCAATCAGTGAGTGAAGGCTGATGTCGTGAGCTTCGTACGCACGCTCGATCTCTTCGAGATTGCGGAACACGCGACCCTCGCCCGGACCACCGTTGACTTCTTCAGTCAGGTAGTACG
>CAIPQK010000094.1 GCA_903867185.1 uncultured Candidatus Nemicrothrix sp.
ATCCTTGAAGGGGTTCTTGTACTTCTCGCGCCATGCATCGAAGTCATCGCGGTACTTGGGGTCGAGAAATTCTCGATACTGAACGTGGCTGCCACCCGCGTGGGTGTCGGCCGAAATGATGATGTAGTGGTCATCCGGTCCGAGCATGACGTCTCCTGTGCTGTTGAGGCCCAGCAATTGGGCACGGCCACCCGAAGGTGCAATGTGTTGACTGAATCATAGGTGGTGCAAGAGGTCAAGAGTTGCACCGAAGAACGGCGTTTTACTGTGCCTCAGGTCACAGACCCTTGGGGCGATTCGTGAAGCGCTCTTCGGCTGGAGAGAAGAACCACCCCGCCCCGGCTTTGGTCCCACCATCAACCGGGATGTTGTGCCCGGTCACGTACGCCGAGAGATCCGAGGCGAGGAAAAGCGCCACACGCGCCTGATCCTCTGGCCAACCAAGTCGACCGACCGGGGCCCACGCCTCCCAAAGATGCTCATACCCAACTGATGTCGAGACGTAGTCGACCTGCGGAGTTTGGGTGAGGTCAGGGCCGATGCCATTGACGCGAATTCCGTTACGACCCATCGACAGCGCAAGGTCGGTACTGAATTTCGCGCTCGCCGCTTTCATTGCGCCATAGATGGGATCGCCTGGGTATCCACGCATTCCCTCAACGGAATGAACGTTGACAATCGATCCGCCACCGCCGGCGATCATCGATTCGAGAAAACACTTTGTCGACGCAACCGTCGAAAAGAAGTTGATGTCGTACATCGCCTTCCACGATTCCGGCGAGGATTTCCGAAAACGCTCAAGCGGCCGAAAATCTCCGACGTTGTTGACGAGAACCTGCACATAGGGGTGTTCAACCAAAATCGCTTCGGCAGCGCCCTGGAGCTGTTCCCAATCGCGACAGTCTGCGATATGCGCTCGAGCTTTTCCACCAGCCTCTTCGATAGCAGCAACTGCTTCACCAGCAACCGTCGCGTCGATGTCAATGATTTCAACGGTGGCGCCGTGCTGAGCAAAGAGGCGAGAAATCGCTCCCCCAATGCCGGTCCCTCCACCTGTCACAACGGCGACACGGCCTTCAAGGAGGCGACTCCAATTGTCAATGGGAGCTGGTTGCGGATAGTCGTAGTCGGTCATCTTCGAATCCTGCCACGATCGCCAAAGCAACGCCTTGATCTCACGATTTGCAGTTCGTTAGGTCAGGATGGAGGTGTGCGAGTACTTACCTGGAACCTCCAAGGGCGTATTGGCGAGTGGGAAAAACGCCAACTCGCTATCGAATCCGTGCTCGCTTCCGTTGCACCCGACCTCATCATGCTTCAAGAGTCATGGGTGGAACCAAACGGACACACGCAAGCCTCACTTCTTGCCGAAAGCCTCGGCTTACACGCCGTCACTGCGATCCAACTCGCTGGCTTCGATACCTACCCACAAGCCACCTATTGGGTTGTCAACGCGATCATCTCTCGCTGGCCTCTCCAGGTCCGCTGCGCAGTTTCACTGGTTGATGAAAACGGTGAACCCACTTGGAGACACGTGCTTGCAGTAAACGTCGACCGACCGGCAGAAGCGGGAGGGCCATTTCTCGCCGCTGGCACACATCTCGAGCACGGCGTCGACCGGTCCGATACTCGTTCTGCTCAGATGAACCATCTTGTAAACGAAATCGCTGAGCTCCTCGGTGATGCGGAAAATCGCAAACAGTCGCTGCCCGCAGTTGTTGCCGGAGATTTCAACGCCGTCCCCTCGTCCGACGAACTCCGACGAGTAACTGGAGCATCAACGCCCTATCTCCCCTCCTTCGTTCTGATCGATGCGTGGGAAGCATGTGGCAATACGACCCGAGGCGATACATGGTCCACAAAGAATCCCCTGGTTCCCCGCAAGGCGGTGTACCCGAATCGGCGGCTTGACTACATCACCACAACTGCGCCGAGACTTCGCAACCACGGATCGTTTGAGTCGTGCTTCCTTGCCGGCATTGATCCGGTTGACGGAACGCAACCGTCGGACCACTACGCCGTTGTTGCAGAGGTCGAGCTATGACCGGTTCGATTGCCGAAGCCGTGCTGATCGCTCAAGTCCTTTCATCTGTTGGGATGTTCGGCGTCATCTGGACGATTCAACTCGTGCACTATCCGCTTATGGCACACATCCCCCCAAGCGCGTTCGTTGAGTACGAGCGGCGACACACGAAAGCAATTTCGCTAATCGTCGGTCCCTTCATGGCGATAGAAGGACTCTGCGTTCTGGCCGTCTTCTTCGCTCGGCCCCCGGCTATTCCGTTTTGGATGCCGCTCACCGGAGGGGTCCTTGAAGCACTCGCAATCGGAACAACAGCGTTCGTGAGCGCCCCCTTACATGGGCGACTCGAGAATGGTTACGACTCAGCGCTGCTCTCCCGACTCATCCGGACCAACTGGGTCCGCACCATCGCGTGGACAGGTCGCGCATTTATCGCCGTTGCGATGCTCGTTACATTTCTCTGAGCGAAGCAACTGGCCTCGGTTCTCAAGAGTCTTCGGAGCGAAGGACTGAGCCCAGGCCCAAACGCACGCATGCTGCTTCAAGAGCGGCGACAAATCGATTGCGGTCCCCGTCGAAGGCCTCAATATCTTCAGCACTGAGCACGACCAACGTTTCACTTTCGGTGCGAGCCACAACGACAGGGAATCGTCCTGACGCAGCCGATACAACATCCGCCGGAGCGTCATTGCGGTGGATCGTTGTGAATTGAGCCGCGAACGCATCTCGAGTGACACGCCACTCTGGCTTTTCGCGAAACATCCCATGTGTGATTTCACAAAGGGAACAATGAGAACGGCCGAAGCGCGCTCCAAACCAATAACAAATCTCCCCTGCCGTCGTTCCATCGGCGTCGTACACACCGATGAGGGCGACGTCAGATTTCACGAGTCAGACGGCTCCGTCGAGGATGTCGTTGAAGCCAAACTGCGTGTGGGGCCCGATGATGATTTGTTCGAAAATTCCAACTCCGACTTTTTCACCTAATCGTGCTCGGACAATGTGGTGAACATGCTGGTGGGTGAAATCCTCAGGACTGATGTCGGAGAAATTCCAGTCTTCACGACCGACCTCGAGCTCGCCGTGCCAAACACCATGACCCCATTCGGGATTCATGTAACCCAAAGCACGCATATCAAAGCGAGCGATGGGCTCTAACTCGAGTACGAGTGCTTCTCCCCCGTCACCCATGAGATCGATCTCTACATGTGTCACCCAACGCGTACCCGACTGAAACGTGAGCCGTTGACCGATGGGATCAAATCGGCGAACCGATTCGTCTTCAAGAGTGACTGTGGGTGGCACGGGATCGATCACGCCAATCCGATGACCATCCGGACGCCAGAACACTCCGCCTGGGCGCTGGAACCAGCCAGCGACGACACATTCATCGTCGAAATGAATCGGCGACCACAGCCATGCATTCGGAGGACCGCTCGAGGGTCGCCCGACAGCGGGAGAACCCACCGGGCGCACACCCCATGAACGATCACGAATACCTACAACCTCATCGTGGGTGAACTCAGTTCGATCCCCATCGACATCGACAAAACCTTCCCATGTGCCGAACTGCATGTATCGAGCCATATCAATGATCGTGTGAGGGCCATCGGTCATCACTGTGTGATCTTCGAGCAGCGCTCCAACACGCGAACGCCAACGCATATCGCAAGTAATTCCGGTTTCATTTGGACCAACCGAATATCGCAACTGACGGAACGGTTCAATGATCTCGAGTTTGGCGGGTCCAATCGTCAGTTCAGTTGGATCTGTCGAGGCGCGACGCGACGCGTGAAACGCATACTGCGAGCCATTCTTTGAGATCGAGACTGACGTGTCTTGAACCTGAAGATTGTTGTAGCGACCAAACGCAATTTCGATCTGAAATTCGCCACCACGATGAGTAGCTCCAAACCAGTAACGGCCATAGGAGTTTCGATCGGTAGTCGCCGATATCGCTATCGGCTTAGGAACCTGATGTATCGGGAATTCATCGAATGGCGTAAGAGTCATGATTCTCCTCAGTCGAAAACTGTGAGAGTGAACACCATGTGTTCACTATTTCTTGGTCAGAACGGTTCCGGCTTCGCATCAGCGATGTCACGCAATTGGTTTTTCGCAATCTTCTCGAGGGTTGCCCGCGGGAAGTCGTCAACGAAATATGCAGCGCGTGGAACCTTGAAATCAGAAAGGTTCTGCTTGCACAATTCGAGAATCGCCGATTCAAGTTCGGCGTCGCTGGGAGCATTCGCACCCTTAATAACAAAAGCCACCGGAACGACATCAAGCATTGGATGTGAACGGCCGACGACCGCAACATCGCCCACGCCTGGAACGGTGCGGCAGAGGTCTTCAACCTCTTTCGACGAAACATTCTCGCCGCCGACTTTCAACATGTCCTTGTCGCGCTCGGTATAGAAGATCGCTCCGCCATCGCCCATGCGGACCATATCGCCAGTCTTAAACCAGCCATCTTCAGTGAACGTCTTCGCATTGGCATCGTCATTGTCGTAGTACTCGAGGAATAGCTGGATTCCACGAGTGCCTCGAAGCCAAAGTTCGCCAACCCGACCATCGTCGAGAACCTCGCCAGATTCAGGATCAACGATGAGTGTCTCGTAGCCAGGAGTCGCTTTCCCAAGAGAACCCGGCGGGACGTCTCCGTACAAGCCGGATCGAGTCGCATGGGTGACGGTTTCAGTCATCCCGTA
>CAIPQK010000095.1 GCA_903867185.1 uncultured Candidatus Nemicrothrix sp.
ACGACGGATTCGAGCCAGTGGCTTCTTGGCATCGTCGAGCCAGAGGTCGAGGTGTCGATACGAGAAATCTGCGGGAACCAGATCGAGGTTGTCGAAATCGGTGGCCTTGATGGCATCGCCCAGTTCGATAGAACCACGAACGATGGCTTTTCCGCCGCCCTTCACTTTGGGCTTCACCCGGAAATAGAACGTGGCAGCACCCTGAGGGTCAAGGTCCCAAACAAGGACTCGATTTCCTTCTGCTGCTGCGACGTGAGCAAGGTTCACCGCGGTTGCGGTCTTTCCCACACCACCCTTGATGTTGTACGTGGCAAGAACTTTCATCGCTTCTTCTTCCCAGAGGACTTCGTGGTTTCAAGTCGATTCATTGCTCGTTGCACTTTGCGATCATCGAAACGACCAAAGACTTTCGAGAACTCACCTCGTGCGATTGATCCACGCACGCCAAGTTGTTCCACCACTCCACCAATTGCGACCAGCGCAGAGGGGTCGTCGGTTGCGGCTAATTCACCAGCGAGTTCAAGTAAGGCTTCCCCTTGAACCTCAGTGTCTTGAAACTCACCGAGTACATCTTGCAAATCTCGCAAGGGCCGTAAAACCGTGGCGAGCGCTTCCTGATCAAAAAGTGGGCCAAAACATTCGAGAAGGTAGCGAAGCCGCTTTCCTTCCTTCCGCAGTTCATGAAGGGCGATCGCCGGCGACTTCTTCGTGATCTTGCCGCCATTCTTCACTAGTTCGCGATGAGCTTTCTCGACCCGGCGAATGACAACCTTCAGCACGGGCTCGTCGGAAAGTTCTCCGCAACCAGTCCACGCATCTCCATTGGAAAGAAATTCGAGCCAAGCGCTGCCAAACTCCGCCCGGCGAATGGAACGAAGCTCGGTCACCATCGACGTCTGACACTCATTGCGATGGCGAATCAGAACTTCGTTGAACGGGGCGAGATCATCGCGTCGTGCTTGCGGCAACGAGCCCGCTAATTGAGGAAACTCAAGAAGATGAACGTCGGCATCACGCGTTGGTGTAGTGATGTCGCCGAGCCATCGATATTCGTGACGGAAACGATCTCGTGACTCCGGATCAATAACGTCTCCACCGTCTTGCAAGAGCGTGCGAATTCGGCGAACTGCTACACGAAACGCATGAAGATCTTCGGGATCGTTGCCGCTCAGAACGCCTGAGAACGAATCGGTGATCGACTGAGTGAGTTGTTGCAACACAACGCGCCATGCGCTTGCCGCCGACATTTCCGGACCGAGCCCTGACGAATCCGCACCTGCTCCCGTTGCGTTCCCAACACGGGCCTTCATCGGTGTCGCCGATTCAGAAAGAGCGACACTTCGGCGGACGAGTTTCTCGATCGCTACAGCTTCAGAGTCGTAACCGCGCAACGGCACAACTTCGAGCAACATCGGCAACGCGATGCCTTCGAGCGTTTCTGAGCGATCAAAAACGAAACGTGCCGTGGTCTTGTCTTCGTCATCCAAACAGGCAAGCACGGCGATCTGCGAGTTCACCGTTGGACCGAG
>CAIPQK010000096.1 GCA_903867185.1 uncultured Candidatus Nemicrothrix sp.
GACGTTGCCGTGCGCGAAATCCGACGCTCACATGGACTCGGATTGCGTGGCGTAAATATGGGAACCGGCCCGCACACGTTTGGGCTTCCCGATCTGGCCGAGGCCTATTGGAATCCGCTGTGGGAGGTATGCGCGGAATTAGCAATGCCCGTGAACTTCCACATTGGTGCGTCCTCCGACACGATGTCGTGGTTCGGCATGACACCATGGCCTTCGCATGATCCCGATACGAAACTCGCGATCGGTTCGGCGATGATGTACCTGTCGAACGCTGGTGTGATGGGAAACCTGATCTTTGGCGGTGTTCTTGAGCGTCATCCCGAGGTGCAGTTCGTTTCGGTAGAGAGCGGCATCGGCTGGATTCCGTTCTTCCTCGAGTCACTCGACTACCAATTGAAGCAATCCATCCCCGGTTCGACACTGTCATTGACGCCCACCGAATACTTCCAGCGTCAGATGTCGGCATGTTTCTGGTTTGAGGAGGCGGGCGTTGCTGCTGCGGTCGCCGCCCTCGGTGAAGATCGCGTGCTGTTTGAAACAGATTTCCCGCACCCGACCTGTTTGTATCCCGACGGTCTTACCCAGGCCGCGGTTGCAGTGAACTCGCTCCCGGCTTCGGCTCGTCGCAAAGTCATGGGCGATAACGCCCGGCGTCTTTATCACCTTCCGTAACGAGGCATCTGCTCGTTAGCGAATAGTGGGTGTGACGCGTACCCCGCTTTTAAAGAACGCCTGACCTTCGGCCAGTGCTTCGGGGCGGTTGCCAATTTCCACCAAGTGATTGGCAGTAGCGATCGCCTGCGTGCGCGGCATATTGCGGCGAGCCCACAGTGCGCGCATTGTTCCCTGAACAGCGATTTGGGGGAGTGATGCAAGCTTCAAAGCGATCTCCATGGTGTGATCGAGAAGTTGGTCGCCAGGAACAACCTCGCTCACCATTCCCCAGCCGTGCGCAGTTTGTGCGGAGATGCGTTCGTAATTGCCCATAAGCGACATACGCACAAGTTCGCCCCATGGCATTTGGTCGAACATAAACATCGGTTCGAAACACGCGGCCATGCCGTAGGTGGTGTGCGGGTCAAAGAACGTTGCGTGTTCGGCCGCGATGATGAATTCGCTTTCGCCGAGCGCGTAGAACGCGCCGCCACCGCACATGCCGTTGACCGCGGTGATGACGGGCTTCCACAAGTCGGCCTGCTTCGGGCCGAGCTTCAGCATCGGGTCGTCCATCATGAATGGCGAGTCGGGCTGACGGTTGTCCATCGCAAAATCGCGGTCGATGCCGGTGCAGAACGCTTTGTCGCCAGCGCCGGTAAGCACGACGACCTTTACCGAATCGTCGTAGCGAATCTCTTTGTAAAGGTGCTCAAGTTCGGTGACGAGCGCGAGGTCACACGAGTTGTACTTGTCGGGCCGGTTCAGTGTGATGACGCCGACGCCGTCGGTGACATCGAACAGCACAGCAGTGAGATTCTCGGACAGCGGGTGCGAAGCATCAGTAGCCATACGGGCAACCTACCAATGCTCAGGGTTCGGCCTGAGATCTATCCGTGATTTCAGCCGGTGAATGCGGGAACCACGACGGTTTCGCTGGTTTCGCTTGGCGTGGCCACTTCCTGCACTTCGTAGGCACCGATATCGATCACATCGACGACCCGGGGCAGTCCGCGCTGGTCGGTGGCGGGCGGTGGAACGAAGGCGGGATCGCCGGCGTTCCACGCCGCTGAGCCAAGAAGGATCGGGACGACGCTGAGCAACGGTGAGGTTCGCTTCAGCGGTTGCAGCATCGGATTGACGCCGAGAAGGTTGCCGCCGCCAGCACCATTAACCGGTGGGGTTGCAGCCGCGCCGATGAGTGAGAATCGAGCGGTGGATGGAAGAGTCATATCTCCACTTGGTCCAGTTCCGTTCCCATAGATGAGCGCGTGGTCGAGCTCGACATTTGCCGCAGTCGGTTGATAGTTCGGTGTGGGGGTGGCGTTGATTCCCGTTCCGCTATTGCCTGAGATGGTTGAGTGAGAGATGTGCAGCGTGGAATAGAACTCGTTCGGAGTTGAACGGGGGTTGATGGAGCGTTTGCCAAGAGTCGAAAGCGAGTTGACACTTCCCGTTCCTAGCCCGGTGTTGCTCGCTGAAAGCAGGATGGCATCGCCGGTGTTGTTAGCGATCGTTGAAGAGTAGATCCATATATCTCCTCCAACCGCAAGCGCTGCGTAGAAGCCGGTGGATGTTGTCTGAACATCTTGAGCTAGTGGTTGGACCCCTGAAGGGGCAGAGATATTTCCAACCACCGTGACTCGATTGAGTTCAATCGGGCGTTTGCCATACAGCACCGACCCACCCCCGGAGGACGCGGTGTTGTACGAAAGTGAGGTGTCGCTCACGATGCACGCGTCGGTATTGGGGCTAGGGCCAAAAAATTGTTGCGATCCAGAGAGGAGAAACAGACCTGCATTGCCCTGAGACTGATTGTGATCGATCACTGAACCGCTCACCGAGCAATTTTGAGTGATCATGAGGAGTCCGGCCCAGGGACCGAGCGAGGTGTTGTCGGTAATGGTTGTGCCGGAAACGTTGACGTCCCTGCCGACCAGGAGGGGCGCCCCAAGACTCGCTGCAGAATTGTCCGTCACGGTCGAGTCGATCAGATCAATGTTCTCGGCGATTGCGAGAATCGATGACGAGTTGCCGATTATGTTGTTGTTGGCGTTGTTGAGAGCACTGTTGTTGGTGATGTTGACACGCTCAAACGTCGCCGACTTGAGCACGCCGACATCAGAGAGGGCAGCGCTCAACAGCCCAGCGCTAATCGGTCCGCCAACGAGATAACTACCCCCGCCCATTTGTGACGCTGAGTCGCTCACCGTGACGTCGCGAACAGTGAGGTCGCCAGTGAAGACGGTGATGGCTCCCAACGTTATGTCGCCGCCAGGGAATTGAGCATTCATTCCGTTGAGGTGAAGTCCACTGATCTCCAAGTTGAAGTCGGCAGCTGCCTGATTGCCGATTGAAGACGGGTCTTCGAGAAAGCCCCATGCGGTCCTGTTTCCCTCAACGGTGATCACATCGGCGCCCGGTCCAGTAATCGTGAGGCTGTCGAAGAGTGGGTCCAGTGATCGATTGAGCACAATCGTTCCGGAAAGCGACGGATCGAACGTGATTGTGTCGGCGCCAGGTGCTCCGTTTGACGCTTCGATGGCTTCACGAAGGGAGCAGGCGTCAGCCACCGGAGTGATGCAGTTGCCGGGATCGAGGCTGGCGGGGTCGTCCAGCGTCGTGACGACAAACGTGGTTCCCGTCGCACTCGCCGATTGGGCAAACATCGCTGCCCCGAGCGTTCCGACTCCGGCGCCGGCAGCCAACAACGAACCACCGGCAGCCAATCGGGTGACTGGATGAGTGTGGAATGTGCGTCGAGACATGGTTTGACTCTAGGCGTTATTGCGGGTGCGGCTGTTCCTTAGCCTGTGAATTTGGGGAGGAGGAGTTGTTCCTGCACCTCGTAGGCGCCGATGTCGATGACGTCAACGACTCGGGGCAGTCCGCGCTGGTCAGTAGCGGGTGGGGGCATGAAGTTTGGGTTGCCGGCGTTCCATGCGGCGCTGCCCATTGCGATCGGCACGACTGAAACGGTGTCGCTGATCCGTTCAAGGGGCTTGAGGCCGGGGTCGACACCGGTGACCGTGCCGGTGCCGGCAATGAGCGACGCATTCGGTTTCTGAATGAGCGAGAACGTCGCGGTTGCGGGAACTGCGACATCTTCGGCACCGTTGTTCGCGGCGAGCACATGATCGAGCGTCACTGTGAGTACCGCCGGTGCCGGAGCGGGAGCCGAGGGCGATACGGCGCTCGGAACGGAACCCGGAGTTATCGGTAGTAGCTCTTGGCTCGCAATGCCTTGAAGGCTGTTGCCGCTGATCGTTGAATGAGCGACAGTGAGATTGGTGTCGTAGTTAAACGCTTGGCGCGTGGGTCGGAGCGTTGCACTTGCTGCAAGCGTCGAGGTGGTGGTCAGGTCCGATGCGTCCAAAACGTCGATACCAACACCGGTGTTGTCAGCGATGGTGGAGTTGGTAAGTGTCACGTCTCCGAGGACAGCGAGTCCTCCAACGCTGGAGGCTCCGAACAATGAGCCACTGCCACCGGTATTGCCAGTCACGGTGAGATTGTCGAGGCTGGTGGCGTGCGCTTGATACAGAGAAGCGATCGCACCACCGCCAATGCCGTTGCTGGCGTTGTCAGAGATTCTCGTGTTCGTAATTGACAACGTTCCGGCGCCGGTTCCTTTGTACGTCGTGTCGAAGAGGTACACCCCGCCGACGAAACCATCTGATGTGTTCCCGCTTATTACTGAATCCGAGACCGTCAGATTCCTACTTTGAACGAGGAGGCCTCCGACGATTTCGCTGTCGGTGTTGTCGGTAATCGTGGTCGCGTCGATCGTCACAACGTTGGCGCTTACAGCGAGACCACCAATTTGCGTTGCGTCATTGTGATCAATCGTTGTGTTTGAAATGGTGACTTCATCAGCGAGGATCACCGCCCCGCCGCCGCCGAGGGAGCCGTAACTGCCGCCGCCGACGCCAGTAACTGAGTTCTGCGAAATCACTGAATTCGTGATCGTTACAGTTCCAATGCCGGCGGAGTTATCGATCCAAATTCCGCCGCCAGATGCTGTATGGGA
>CAIPQK010000097.1 GCA_903867185.1 uncultured Candidatus Nemicrothrix sp.
AACGAAACGAGCAGTGAAGCGCTCGCCCGGGGAGACCATCGGCGTGGTCCCCTGACAAAGCGCATTCGTGGGAGCCGTCATCGGCTCAAGAGCAATGAAGTCTGCCCCGGGCGGCGCATAGAACTGCGCGTAGGAATACTTCCGATCAAAGACCACCGTCAGACGGCGCCGCCCTGAAGCAAGAAGCAACTGACGATCAGACCCGAGGCGATACGCGTCGTCAAAGGAGCGGTCCCCGATTCGAACGATTGATGCCGGTTCAAAGACCTCTTCGCCCGTTGGAAGTCCCATCTCATCGAGTACCAGGCGATGGCGAGCAGGTGCACCCAATCGAATACGGCCACGTTCAACTTCAGGCAAGCGGAAATAGGGGTGCCAGCCGAAACTCACCGGCACCGAGCGCTTGCCAGTCGAAGTCAGGGTGGTCGAGACCATGAGTCGCCCCGGAGTCACGGTAAATCCAACCGTGAGTTCATGAGGGAATGGAAACGCGGCCATCACCGCCTCATCGGCACCGGCATCAAATTTCGCGACCATTGATGCCGAACCGGGCTGGCCTTTGACCGAAACAAGTTCCCAACCTGGCCGCCCGACCAACATTCCATGAATTGGAAGGCCATTGCCATCGCGATGCAAGGGAACGTCGGAAAGGTCAACGGCATGAGAACCAACTCGATATGAAGAGCTCGCAAGTCGATTCGCCCAAGGCGCAAGAAGTGGGAGGCCGGTGGTGTGACCGGCCCTTGCGTTTTCGGGTCCGCCATGAAAGTCGAGGTACTGGCGACCCTTATGCGTCAGCGATGCACCGACCAATCCCACTTCAGGCAGAACTGAAAAGACAGTTAGTCCGGCTTCAAGAGTGACAGCGGCAACGCCATCAATCGTTGAGACATGGACAGAACCGTCAACAGAAGCGTCAGTTGCCACTCGCCGACTTCTCGTCGTGGCCACCAAATTGCTTTCGCATTGCCGAAAGCAACTTGTCGGCGTAATCGGCTTCTCCGCGCGAAGTGAACCTCTCGTACAGGGCCGTCGTAAGAATCGGAGCCGGTGCCCCAATGTCGATGGCAGCAAGGCTGGTCCAACGGCCTTCACCAGAATCGCTTACGCGACCAGCGAAGGTGTCGAGTTGTGGATCTTCCACTAGAGACGCCGCCGTGAGATCGAGCAACCAAGAAGCCACGACGCTTCCACGACGCCAAACTTCTGACACCGCCTCAATATCAATGTCGTATTGGTAATACTTCGGCTCGCGCAACGGCGTTGTTTCTGCATCGTTTTCTCGAACGACTTTGCCAGCATTCGCGTGCTTGAGAATGTTGAGACCTTCTGCGTATGCGGCCATAAGTCCGTACTCAATGCCGTTATGAACCATTTTCACAAAGTGGCCTGCTCCCGCGGGGCCACAATGCAGCCAACCGTGTTCTTCGGGAGTGAAGTCGCCGGTGCGACCAGGAGTGCGCTCGGCATCGCCAACGCCTGGAGCAATCGTGCGAAAGATCGGCTCGAGATGCGTGACGATTTCATCCTCGCCCCCGATCATGAGACAGAAACCTCGATCAAGGCCGAAGACACCACCGCTGGTACCAACGTCGACATAGTGAACGCCTTTCGGCGCGAGCGCCTCGGCGCGGTCGACATCG
>CAIPQK010000098.1 GCA_903867185.1 uncultured Candidatus Nemicrothrix sp.
CATCAAGAACAAGATGAGCAAGCCGGTTGTTTCCTACGTCGCTGGTGTGACCGCACCCGCCGGAAAGAAGATGGGCCCCGCCGGCGCCATCGTCTCCGGGGGTAAGGGCACTGCCGCTGCCAAGATGGAAGCGCTTCAAGCCGCTGGTGTTCGCGTGGGTAAGAACCCCACCGAAGCTGGCGAACTTATGGTCGAAGTTGTTCGGGAGAACGGCTGGGTCTGAGCCCCATCACAGTGTTGCACGAAGGCCCGGCCATTGCGCCGGGCCTTCGTCGTTTTCTCTAGCGTGTGGTCATGGCTGATGAAGGACCTCTGCATCTTGTTGCTGGCGAATTCGAAACGCTGCGTGCGCTCTATGACTTCCAGCGCGACTCATTTGTCCGCAAGGTCTCAGGCGTAAGTGATGAAGGCGCGGCACGCCGGTTACTTCCGTCAGACACCACGTTGTTGTGGCTGGTGAATCATCTGGCGTTTGTCGAGGAATATTGGTTTCTGCATTGCTTCGCCGGACAGGAGTTTGTGGCCCCCGATTACGAGCGTGGCCCTATCGGCGTTTCGCTTGAGCGCTATGCGTTGGCACGAAAGCGCGTCGATTCGGTGCTCGATGCGGTAACTGATCTCAACACCGAGTGTGTGCAGGTGGGTAGGGGAGAGATGGTGAACCTTCGATGGGTGCTTGGGCACATGCTCGAGGAAGTCGCCCGTCATGCGGGGCACGCCGACATCATCCGAGAACTGCTCGACGGCCAAACTGGGCGTTGAGGGCGGTCGCCTGTTGGCTACTTCGTTGCGGTGGCTGGGAGACCCCTTCTTTCCTCCTGATAGGTTCACCGAGGTATGCGACTCGCCGTATTGGCTTCAGGAAGCGGAACCATCCTTGATGCCATTTGCGCGGCTGGCGTGCCTGTTGCCGTCGTCGTGGTCGACCGTGAGTGTGGTGCCCAAGAGGTTGCCGCCCGCAATGGTCTTCAGTGTGAGCTCGTAAAGCGTCGTAGCTATGGCAAGGACTTTGACCGAGATGGCTACACCGCGGAGCTTCTCGGTGTGCTCGCCGGCTGGGATGTCGATCTGGTTGCCATGGCTGGTTTTGGCACCATTCTCGGCGTGGGAATGTTCGACGCCTTTCCCGGCCACATCCTCAATACGCATCCTGCTCTGTTGCCGTCATTTCCTGGCTGGCACGGCGTGGAAGACGCACTCGCTTACGGCGTCAAGATCACCGGGTGCACGGTGCATATAGCCACTGAAGAAGTTGATGCTGGTCCGATCCTCGCCCAAGAAGCGGTTGCGGTGGAACCCGATGACACTGTCGAGTCCCTGCACGAACGCATCAAAGCAGTCGAGCGCCGCATTTACGTTCAAACCATTTCCGACATCATTGAAAGGGGAAGTGTCCAGTGAGGGCTCTTCTGTCCGTTTACGACAAGTCCGGCATCGTTGAGTTCGCTCGCGAACTGAATGAACTCGGTTGGGATCTCGTCTCGAGTGGGGGAACTGCGCGCGTTATTGCTGAAGCCGGCATTCCCGTTACCGATGTTGCTGACCTCACTGGGTTTCCGGCAATCCTCGGCCACCGTGTCGTGACGCTGCATCCGAAGGTCCACGGCGGAATCCTCGCCGACCCAACGAACGCTGAACATCGCGCCGATATGGAGAAGTACGGCATCGAAGCGATCGATCTTGTGGTTGCGAACTTGTATCCGTTCTCTGCCGAACCGTCGATTGAACTGATCGACATCGGTGGCCCAGCCATGGTGCGTGGCTCGGCGAAGAATCACGCGCATGTTGCGATCGTGACCGATCCGTCTCGGTACGGCGCAATCGTTTCGGAACTGAAGGCCGGCGGTTCGCTGTCGCAAGCGACGCGCACGCAACTCGCGCGCGATGCATTCGCACACACTGCGGCCTACGATGCCGAAATTCTTGCTTGGTTCGATGCAGGAATGCCGGCCAAGGGCGAAACAGCAGAAGCGCCGGACGACCTTCCCGAGACGCTCACGATTGAACTGAAGCGCGAGCAGGTGCTTCGTTATGGCGAGAACCCTCATCAGGTTGGTGCTCGTTACTCGTCGGCGGGCGAACGCGGTTGGTGGGACAACGCCCAGCAGCACGGTGGCAAGGAAATGTCGTATCTCAATGTGTACGACACCGAAGCGGCATGGCGTCTTGTGCATTCCATAGGTGAACGTCCCGCTGCGGTCGTTATCAAGCACGCCAACCCGTGTGGTGTTGCTGTTGCCGACGACATCTTCACCGCCTACACCCGCGCTCACGAATGCGATCCGGTCAGTGCCTTCGGCGGCATCATCGCGCTGAATCGCGTGGTGACTCTTGAGGTTGCAAAAGCAATCGCTCCGGTGTTCACCGAGGTTCTTGTTGCTCCGGGTTATGAACCTGATGCGCTTGTAGCGCTGCAAGAGAAGAAGAACCTCCGCATCCTCACTGCCGTGGCGCCGGGCGCCCCGGGACTTTCACTACGACCCATCGATGGCGGTTACCTGGTGCAGACGCCTGACCCGGTTACTGATGACAACGCTGGTTGGAAAGTAGCGACTGATCGTGCGCCGACTGATGCGGAATGGATCGATCTCATCCTTGCGTGGCAGGTCGTTGCCAAGGTCACCTCCAACGCCATTGTGTTGGTGAAGAGCGGCCAAGCAGTCGGTATCGGTTGTGGTCAGCAGAACCGGCGCGATGCAGGTCACCTCGCCGCCGTAAAGGCCGAGGGTCGAGCAAAGGGTGGCGCGTATGCGTCCGACGCATTCTTTCCTTTCCCCGATGGTCTCGATGCCGCGATCGAAGCAGGAGCCACGTGCGTGATTCAGCCCGGCGGTTCGATTCGCGACGAAGAAGTGGTTGCTGCAGCGAATGCCGCTGGTCTCGCCATGGTCTTCACCAGCGAACGCCATTTCCGGCACTAATCGCTCGCGACATGAAAGAATTTCAATCATGAGTTGGCTGACTTCTCTACCGGTTTGGGCGATCCTCTTCCTTTCGCTCCTGATCGTTGGTTCCGTTTCATCGGCGTCGTATCTGGTTTTGCATAAGAAAACTGGAGAACATCGCGAGCGCACTGGTTTGGCGGCGGCTGCATACATGACTGCCCTTGGCAGTCTCTTTGCGATTCTTACGGGCTTCTTGATCAATTCGGAATACGCAACGCTGCGGCAAGCCCAAAGTCTGGTTGGAAAGGAAGCGGCAGCTGCTAGCCGACTTGCGTGGGCGACCGAAGCCCTTCCTTCTGTTGACACAGCGCTTGTGCAGCAGAGACTCGGCGTATACCTCGCTGACTCTGAACAATCTGATTTCAAAGCGTTTGGGACCGAAAAAGCGCAAAGTGCTCAGACGTCCCCGGGATTCGGATCATTGCGAGAACTGCAATCGGTCTCCTTCACAATCGCGAGCCGCTCCTATGTGGCGTCGGCAACTGCAAATGCCATCGAAGCTTCGATGGCCGATCTTACCGATGCTCGGCGCGAACTCTTGTCGATCGCCGACAGTGAAATGCCTATTGAACTCCTTCTGCTGAGCGCAATCGCTGGGTTTGCGTTAATCATTAATGCGCTCTTTGTTTCTCTGCGCTCGGGTGGCAACACGGTGTATGTCGCAGTAGGCATCATATTGATTGTTGCTCTTGATCTCGCCCTTATCGTTGGAATTTCCGCGCCATTCCGGGGGCCGTTTATTGTGGACGCTGGGCCGGTGCAGACAATGGCGATCGAGGTTCAGTCCGGTGTCTACTTGCCATGGGTGGGGCCAAGTCGCGTAATTGAATCGTCGGCGAAAACCTGTTCTGTCGACGCGTCGAGTTGTGTGCGTATTGCTCCAGATGATCCAGTTCAACTCGCTGCACTACTGCGCATTGGGAAAGATGTGGACGCTTCCGGGCTCGACGATTTACGCGGATTCCAACTAGCGATCGACTATCTCGACGGGAAATTCGATGGCGAAGACGGTCAGCTTCTTGGTCATGATGTTGCGCGCTGGGAAGTTGACGATGAATGCTCACCCGAAGGCGGTAAGTCAGGTGCGGGCCAACTCCTGAATGACAAGTCATTGGTTGCGGTGGTCGGAACTACTTGTTCAGGTGCGGCAAAGGCCGCGATACCGCTTGTGTCTGACGCGGGAGTGTTAATGGTGTCCGGTCAGAACACCGCGCCGGTGCTTACCGTGGACCCAGCGGCAAACAGCACGTATTTTCGAACAGCCCCTAATGATTTGATTCAAGGATCTGTTGTTGCGGGCTTTGTCGGAGGACAACTCGCCCTCAATCACATCGCGATTGTGAGCGATGGCTCGGTGTATTCCGATGAACTCGGCACAGTCTTCCAATCCAAGATTGGTTCCTATGGTGTAACCCAGACGCAAAACTTCGAATCCAAGGAAGGAAGCGACTACACGGCAACTGCTGCTGCAATCGCGAATGGTGGATTCGATGGTGTTTATATGCCGGTGAATTCCCCAGTATGTGAGAAATTGATGGATGCAATCGCGGCAAATCCCAGTCTGAAGAACGTGCCAGTGATCACAAGTGACGCGTGCGTACTTTCCGGAGTTCTCCCTTCAGCAACAAAGGTCAACGCCTATGGATCGGGTCCGGATGTCACCGCGTTAGAGAAGCAACCGTTTTATCGTGATGAATATAAGAGCGCGTATCAGTCGAAATTTGGTCAAGCCCCGTTGTCGGTTTGGAATACATCGGCGTTCGACTCCGCCAATCTCATTTTTGATGCCATCCAGCGCACGGCGATCAAAACTGCTGATGGGTCGCTCTTGATTCCACGGCGCACTCTTGTGGAAGCAATGAAAGCCATTGATGGCTATGTCGGTGTTTCAAACAAGATGGTGTGTACGCCTACCGGTGACTGCGCTCAAGCGGGAACGATTGGTGTCTTCAAGGCTCCTGCATGGCCAGTGGGTAGTGGGTCGCAATCTGCCCTACCCGTGTATTCAAAAAATGAAACCCTCGCATCAGTCCTCCGAAAGAAATGACGCTGCTGTGGGCGCAATGCAGATGAATTCGCCGGTTCTTGGATTCAGCCATTTGCAGTTGTGCGTGCGCGACGTGCGCGCGTCGGTTGATTGGTACTGCGCGGTGCTGGGCATGGATGTGATGTCGGAACACGGCGATGTAGTTGCGCTTCGTCATCGTGAGGCCCGTCTTGTCATCGTGGTGTCACCAGGAGAACCCGATGTTGCTCATTCACCGATCGATCACTTGGCCTTTGCGGTGGCCGATGGTCCGACACTCGAAGCATGGGCGACTCACCTTCGAACGTGTGGACTCAACGTTCCCGACGTCATCGAGGAATTAGGCAAACCGTCATTGCAACTACGCGACCCCGATGGCAACGCCGTCGAATTAGTCGCGCCTGCGCCTCGTTAACTCGAGAAGCTGAATATGTCGTAGCCCAGTTGGGCAACGAGTGACGCGGTTGCATCGAGGGGGAGTCCGATGACGTTTGTGGGGCTGCCATCGATTCGGTGCACGAAAATTGCAGCAGAACCCTGCATCCCATAACCGCCGGCTTTATCGAAAGGTTCGCCAGTGGCGATATACCA
>CAIPQK010000099.1 GCA_903867185.1 uncultured Candidatus Nemicrothrix sp.
CTTTGTCATCGCACTTGAGACGAGCAAGTTTGAGACCGGCAAGAACGTTCTCTCGAATAGACATCGCGGGGAACGGGTTCGGCTTCTGGAATACCATGCCGATTCGCATACGAATCTGCTGAGCGCGTGTTCCAGTTGCGTAGATGTCTTCGCCATCAAGAAGAATTTCACCATCAAGCGCTGCACCAGGGATGAGTTCATGCATGCGATTGAGAAGGCGAAGGAACGTTGACTTTCCGCAACCTGACGGCCCGATAAGAGCGGTCACCTTGCCCTTCGGCATGGTGAGATCGACGCCTTCGAGAACGAGACGGTCGCCGAACCACGCGCATGCATCGCGCGCAACAAGAGTTGATGCTCCAGCAGGCGGACCACCAATGATTTCAACTCTGGCGGACTTCGCCTTCGCCACCGAAGCAGCTTGTTCGGGGGTGTCGACGATGTCGTTTTCATTTTCGACATCAGTTTGTGTATCAGTCATGACGGTGAGGCCTCCTTGGCCGGCGAGGCGGTTGATCGACTTGGCGTGAACGTTGACTTGAGTCCGCTTAACGAAACTCGGGATGCACGCTTTTTGGACTTTGAACGATCACGTCCGAAGAAGCGAGCGATTGCGAAAAGAACGAGAACGATGAGCAACAGCACAAGTGCACCCGCAAAGCCACGTTCGATTGCAGAGATATCAGGCTTGCGAATGTTTCGGTATACGAAGAGCGGAAGCGATTCCTGCGAACCCGCAAATGGGTTGGAGTTCATGAGGTCGTAGCCGAATGCCGTGAACAACAACGGCGCGGTTTCGCCAACCGCACGTGCGATACCCAGAACCACTGCAGTCGTCATACCGGTCTTTGCGGTTGGGAACACCACTGACCAAACAGTTCGGGCTCGGGATGAACCGAGCGCAAGGCTTGCTTCACGCAGACCATCGGGAACAAGCCGGAGCACAACCTCGACGGTTCGGGTGATGGTCGGGAGCATCGTGATGGCGAGGGCCAAACTCGCCATAAAACCGTTGTAACCAAAGAGCGGATTGCCACTCTTGGCGAACGGAAGGATGAACACGGCGAAAATGAAAAGGCCGGCAACAATTGAGGGAAGGCCGCTCATTGCATCGACGAAGATGCGAACTGGTCGACGCCACTTACTGCGTGATTCGTTCAGGAACACCGCAGCAGCGAGAGCAAGTGGGAGCGACTCAATAAGTGCCAATCCCACTTGCTCAATTGTTCCGACAATCGCGTGGTACCCGCCGCCCGAGGTTGAAGGCATGACCGGCGTGATTCCTGCCTGGTCGTTAAAGAAGAAGTTCGGTCGCAGGGCTTTGAGGCCCTGCACGAGGATGTAACCCACGAGAAGTACAAGTGGGATAAAGACGATCGCGGCTGCAGAGACGACGACAACCGTCATGACGCGATCAGTCGCTACCAAACGTCCGACGCGATCTGCGGTAACCGCAGCAAAAATCACGAGGAAGGTGAGGTACGAGCCGACGATGAAGCCGAAGAAGCTCGCTCCGACAGTGAACCGGTAGAAAACCAACCAGTTCAAGGAAATCGCGCTGACAAGTGAACCGAGAAGAATCCAAACATCGAAGGTTGTGAATTCTCGCGGACGACGAGGAGCACGTCGGCGCTGCGCCGGAGGTGTCCGCGTAGCTGCCGCTTGAGCGGCCGGAGTTTCGGTGACGGTCAAATGTCGACCCCCGCACCCGAGCGGCTCTTCGAGACCACAACCGAAGCGATCATGTTGGTTCCAAGCGTGATGATGAACAGAACGAGACCAGCAGCAAGAAGACCGGAAGTCGTAAATGAATCGGCGCCCGCACGGTTCGCAATAAAGCCTGAAACCGTGGCGCCGCCGTTCTGGAGAATGTGAATGCTCTCGCCGATTTTTTGCGGAACCTGGGGAAGGAGCAATGCAACAGCGATCGTTTCGCCAAGCGCACGACCAAGCCCAAGCATTGATCCACCGATGATTCCGCCCTTACCGAACGGAAAGACAACCGTGCGGATCATGCCCCATCGGGTTCCGCCTAAAGCGAGTGCAGCTTCTTTCTCGCCTGGTGGTGTTTGCGAGAACACTTCGCGAACAACGGAAGTGATGATCGGCAACACCATCAGAGCAACGACAATGCCTGCAATAAAGATTGAGCCGGTGAGGCTGGCATCGGATTCAGTCTTGAAAAGTGGGATGAATCCAAAGTTCTGCGACAGCCAGAGCGAAATTGGAACGATCTTGTCTGACAAATAAAGGAAGCCCCAGAGTCCAAAGAGCAGACTCGGAACAGCCGCCAAGAGGTCAACGACGCCGACCATCCATTTGCGTCGCTTCGCAGTTGAGTAGTCCGTGATTGCGAGCGCACAAAAAACGCTGAAGGGTACAGCGATCACAATCGCTACGAGCGCGACCAATACCGTTCCGGTGAGAAGGCCGAGCACGCCGATGCGAGCTGGCTGCACGTCGGTTCGCCATTCGGTACGGGTTAAAAAGGTGAAGATTCCTGTCTCGCCAAGAGCATCGGAGCTCTGAATAAGCAGAAAGAGTCCGACGAGCAAGAGCAGGACCAGAACCGAGATGCCTGCGGCCATCGTGATGAAGTTGAATCGACGATCAACAGCGCTCGGGACCTCGGTAACGATGCGCTTTGTGCGCACACGACCTTCGGGCCGAGGCGCCTCATCTGTCGGATTTTCGTCTACAAGCGTGCCGGACACGGGAGAGGGGCTCCGTCAGAGAATTTTGAAACGAGAGCGCGCGCTCATCGCCACCGAGGTTTCGGATGAGAGAATTGAACACTTTCGGGATGCAGATGGCAACGCACCAAACACCAACAACGAGTGAACCTCACGAGCAAAGTTGAACGGAAGGTGTCCTTTAGGTGACCAGTCGTTTCGGGCTGCCTCCAATGAGACGATCCAAATCTGTAGCCTCAGGGTTCCATGGCCCGGCTATACGACCCCTCCACCCGAAACGTTCGGCACCTCTCGCCGTTTCGAATCCCGTCTGGCTTCCGGCCCGCCGCCATCGCGGTCATCGTGGTGTTCAGCGTCGTCGCTCTCGCCTGCAGCAGTCCTGCCAAGAATTCCGGCGATGGCGCAAATTCAGCCGGAGGATCGACCACGGTGGTCGACCCCGGTACCGGACCAACGTCCATCACGAAGACGCTTCGGGCATCTGAGGTTGCCAACGGGTTCACAAACGCTTCGAACATCGTGTCCCGACCAATGCGTAATCAACTTTGGGTGACACAACGAACTGGCTCGGTGCGGGTCGTCGAAATCGAAACAGCGTGGAGTCTCGAACTGGGTCAAACACAACGCAATGGCTTTAAGACCTACCCCACGCCCATTTTCGACCTTTCCGGCGACGTTTCAACCGAGGGTGAACGTGGGTTGCTCGGAATCGCCTTCTCGACCGATGCCCGAACTCTTTTCCTTTCCTATGTGAATAAAAAAGGCGAACTCGTCATCGCGTCTTGGACAGTCTCTGATCCCATCCCACCGCCGGTGACTGTTCCTCCGACCACTGCACCGCGACCCACTGTTCCGGGCGCCCCTTCGACATCGTCTACAACCTCAACCACAAGAACAACGATTCCCGCACCGACGACTACGCAAACCATTCCCGTTCTCCCCGCCCCCACTATTGATCCGGCCACAAAACGTGTCCTGCTCACCATCCCGCGCGAGGGCACGACGAATTACTCCGGACAACTCACCCTTGGGCGCGATGGCTACCTCTATATCGGTGTCGGCGATTCCCCGAATGGGAGTGCAGACAAGACGGCTCAAAACCCCGAGTCACTGCTGGGAAAGATTCTGCGCATCGACCCCAGCGGAGAAAAGGCCTCAGCAACCGATCCCTACGCCATACCGCCAGGCAATCCGTACGCCAAGGGCGGAGGTTCACCGCAGATCTGGACCATCGGCGCCCAGAACCCGCTGCGATTTAGTTTTGATCGCGCCAACGGGAACATGTGGGTCGCCGATGCCGGCAATTCACAATTTGGAGAAATCGACTACCTCCCCGCCTCAAAAGGCGGCGGAGTTGGCGCCAATCTCGGATGGCCCTTTAAAGAGGGGAAGGAAGCTGGGCCTAGCCCTTCCGGCGCTCCATCCTCCCTCGAGGCCCCCATCGCTGTGAGCCCGACCACGGGCAGCGACTGCCCAATCATCGGCGGATTCGTCTACCGAGGGTCGGTCACCGAACTGCAAGGTGTCTATATCTACGGAGACTTTTGCGGCGGGACCGTCAAAGGTCTTCTCCAACGCAAAGGCATCGTGTTGGATGACAAAGCCATCGGACCGCAAACCGGTACAAAGTCGCTCGTGGCCTTTGCCGAAGACAACCAAGGCGAGTTGTATCTCGTTACCGCTGGCGGATCGGTGCAGCGCCTGGTGGCGGCATGACTGATTCCAGCCTCACGACGGAAGCAGCCGCTGACACCACTACACGCCGCAACATCTTTTCCGGGCGCACCCTTTCCGACGGGAAAAAGCTCTTCTGGTGGCGCGAGATTCTGATCGTCATCGTCGTCGATGTCGTGTACGAGACAGTCCGCAATCTTTCCGCCGGAAAACCAGACAAGGCCTACGAGAATGCGCTCCTCATCATCGATTGGCAGCGCAACTTTGGTATTTGGCACGAGCAAGCGATGCAGAACTTCGCCCTCGACTACACGCCGCTCATCGTTTTCGCTAATTACTTCTACGGTTCTGTGTACATCGCCGCAACGTTGTTCACACTCGTCTTCCTCTATTCCAAGTTTCCCGATGACTATTCATTGTTCAGGAACACACTTGCCATAGGAACATTGTGCGGTCTCATCGGCTTTGCATTGTTCCCCCTCATGCCACCGCGCCTACTTGATGACACCGTGCTGTTACACGGTGTGAATACTGGTCATTGGTTTGGATTTGTCGACACCCTTGTGAAGTACCCCACGTTCTGGTCATTCAACGACGAGACGATGAAGACCATTTCAAATCAGTTCGCGGCAATGCCCTCGTTGCACTGCGGCTGGGCGTTCTGGGGGCTCATTGCGCTACTCCCCCGAGTGAAATCTCGATGGGCAAAGACGCTCGTTGTCCTCTACCCGATCATCACCGTCTACGTAGTTGTAATCACCGGCAACCACTACGTGCTCGATGCCGTGGCTGGATTCTTCCTCTTCACGGTCGCGTATCTGATTGCGCGCAAGGTCACCCGAGCTGGCCGGGGAACACCCATAGCAACCGCTTCAAACCCAGCCGAACCTGCGCATTCCAACAACGTCACTCCAGCCTGAGCAACTCTTTTCAAGAACGCAGGCTTATCGCCAATCGATAGGCCTCGACATTGCGCTCGACTACATGAGACCAATCAACCGGTGACGGCGTCGTGCGATTGTGTTGCGCAATCTGTTCACGCAACAGTCGATCATTCACGATACGTGTGAGTTCACGCGCCATTTCGGCGTCGTTCGCGGCCAGTAGCCCCTCTTTTTCGTGAGCAACGAATTCACGTATCCCGGTCTGCGCTTTAGCCACCACCGGCAGGCCAGCACAACGCGCTTCGAGTGCAGCGATACCAAACGATTCGAGATTCGCCGGAGCGACGAATACGTCGGCACGCGAATAGATCTCGCGAATTTCTTCACGCGTCCGACGCCCGACCAACGACACCGTGTTTGTCAGACCGTTCTCTCGTACGTATTTCTCCATCTGTCCCAATTCAGGGCCATCACCAATGACGACAAGACGGACATCGATAGAGCGAGGAGTGCGATCGCGCACATCCTTAATCATGCGCAGCAGATGCATTGGGCGCTTTCGCGGGGCCAGGCGCATCACTGAAACCAACGTCACCACGGATGGATCTCGCTCGGTGGGTGCAATTCTCCAGGTGTCGTTCTCGATGCCATTTGGAAGAACAACGACTGTTGCGTCGTCGGCGGCAATTCTTCGCACTGGTGCGACCGCAACCTCACTGACGGCGGACAGCACGACGGGCCACTGTCCCCACTTCGTCAACTTGTCGACCGCCCAAAAGAATGGAGTGGCGTAACTCCAAATGCAATGCAAGGTGATGACGACAGGAATGCCAGCGCGTTGCGCATCTCGCGCTCCTTTGTAGGCGAGGGGACTCACGACGCCACCATGAAAATGAGCGACGTCGACTCGTTCCGCTGCAAGCGCATCGGCAACGCTGCGGAATGCCCCACGCGTAAACGGGATATCGAAGGGAAGCAACGGAGCGTCAATGCGGTGAACGCTGACCCCATCGACGACATCAGGGCCAGCAGTCGTCGTCACAACCACAACTTCGTGGCCAGCCAATTGCAGGTGACGAGCAAGATCGTGCACCTGCATTTCAATTCCACCAAGGCGCGGAACATAACAATCAGAGATCAGGGCGATCTTGAGACGTCCGGAACTGGAACCAAAGGTGTCATTGGCGTCGGTCACACGACTCCTCGGGACAGTGGACGAACACTGGTTCACGGTAGTCCTCGCCGCCGCCCTGTAAGAATGCGCAAATGCCACACGGGACATTGGTCGCTTTCCACGCCCACCCTGATGACGAAGCGCTCCTCGATGCAGGCACCCTGGCCCGGGCCGCCCAAGCGGGACACCGGGTCATCTTGGCGCTCGCTACCCGTGGTGATGCCGGCGATGTCGGCGATGGGGTCTTAGGAATACACGAAGGACTTGCCGAACGTCGCTCGTCAGAAGCCGAGGCATCAGCAGTCGCGATCGGTGTCGCTCGAGTCGTGTTCCTCGACTATCTCGACTCGGGGCATTCACCCGACGCCAATGGGACGTGGCCCACTGGCACCTTTTGCGCAGCGAGTATCGACGAGGCTGCCGATGCGCTGATTGCCATTCTTCGTGAAGAAAACGCGTCGTTGCTTCTGGCTGATGACCGCAACGGCGGATACGGCCATCCCGATCACCTCCAGGTACATCGTGTTGCTTGGGCAGCTTCTGAGAAATTCGGCGTTCCGCTGTTGCAAACAACAATCGACCGTGAATTCCTTTCGGGTGGCGTCGAACTTGCAAAGGGGATGGGATTTGAAGTCCCCGATGGTTTCGTTCCCATCGATCTCTCCACTTGGTACACGCCCAATGCCGAAATCACCCACACCGTCGATGTGAGCTCGGTTCTCGAGAATCGCAAAGCCTCAATGGCCGCTCATGCCACCCAAGCAACTGGCGCGCCCGACACCGTTCGAACGCTTTCGATCTTCCTTGGTCTGCCCGATGAGATTTTCGCTATCGCTTTCAGCACAGAATGGTTTGTCCTCGCTGGCGATTCCACCACTGCACTCCCCGATTCATTCGCCGACCTCTTCGATGCTGTCGGTCGATGACCGAATCTCCCGACGAAGAACTTCCCGCAGTCCTTCAAGGACTAAGCGCAGAGGAATCCACCGACGCATTTGCAGTTGTGAGTCACGAACTTCAGAAGAAGTCGACTGTCCGCCGTTTTGTCGAAATAGGTAGTTCACTTTCTGTCGTCGTCATCATTTTCGCGTTTGTCATTCCAAAAATTACTGGGTCTGACTACGCCGAAATCTGGGATCAGATGACGAAGTTGTCGGCTTGGGAAATCACCGCACTCATTGCGTTCTGGTTTCTTGGAATGCTCGCCTACACGGGAGTCTTGACAAACACTCTCCCTGGGCTCAAACGCACGCAAGCACTAACGGTGAACTTTGCCGGCAGCGCTGTGTCGAATGTGATGCCGTTCGGCGGGGCAATCGGAGTCGGTGCGACCTACGCCATTGATATGTCATGGGGTTTCACCGCTCCATCGGTCACGTTGTCGATCCTTGTGTCGGGCATTTGGAACGTTTTCGCCAAACTCGCAATGCCAGTGCTTGCACTCGCTCTTCTCATGATCTCAGGCAACGCAACTGGAAAACTCTTCGTCCCCACACTTCTTGGACTTCTTGCCTTGATCGTTGCGGCCGTCGTCCTCGGCCTCATCATGCGCAGCGAGGGTATTGCGGAAAACATCGGTCGGTTGGGTCAAGCAATCGTCGGTTGGTTCTGCCGAGTCACCCACCGCAAGACCACGCCCAATGTCGTCAAAGTCGTTCTGGACTTTCGCCATCAGAGCATCGGCCTCGTTCGAGAACGATGGCTCTTGATCACGCTTTGGATCTTCCTGTTCAACCTCATTCAGTTTCTCCTTCTCTTCGCGTGTATCCGAGCTATCGGCATTGAAGGCATCACACTCACCGAAGCATTTGCCGCTTTTGCATTTGCGCGGCTTCTCGAAACGATCCCGATTACTCCAAGTGGCGTCGGCTTCGTCGAAGTCGGCGCCGCCTCGGCTCTCATCAGTTTCGGCGGACCCGAAAACGCGTCGACAGCAGCGATTTTCCTTTTCCGCGGATTCGTATACCTGCTCGAAATTCCGGTTGGAGCAATGGCCTGGGTTGTCTGGGCTTCGATGACCCGGTGGCGGCGTCCGATCGGGTCGGTCTCGCGCAATCACTAGATGTGCGAGAGTGAGCCCATGGCTCATCTTTTCGACGAACGTTCCATCCTCCTCACTGACCGGGTCGCCATCGTGACCGGCGCAGCCGAAGGCATCGGACGCGATACCGCTCTCCTCTTCGCCCGATGTGGCGCGACGCTGGCCATCTGTGACCGACAAGCCGATCTTCTCGCCGATGTGGCCGCGCAGATCAAAGCTCTCGGCAGGCCTGTGATCACAGCGGAACTCGATGTTCGAGACTCCGAGGCGGTCGATGCATTTATAGAGAAGATCGCCGCCGCCCATGGACACGTTGACGTGCTGGTCAACAACGCCGGCGGCACGTTCGTTTCGCCGTTCCTGGACGTCAGCCCGAAGGGCGAAGCCTCACTCATCGCCGAGAACTTCACCCAAGCAACCCATTTCATCCGACGCGTCGCTCCGCTCATGACCAATGGCGGCTCGATCATCAACATCACATCGATTGAGGCACATCAGGCCGGCCCCGGCTTCGGCATTTACGCCGCTATGAAAACTGCTCTCGAGAGTCTTTCGAAATCGCTGGCTCTTGAATTCGGAGCGCGCCGCATCCGTGTCAACTCAATCTCCCCCGACGCGCAACCTTCCGAAGGCGACAAAGGCCTGCAGGCCACGCTCATCGAAAGCGATCCAGAGTTCCTTCCCGCGTTCCTTCCGCCACTCGGCTACCTCGGAACCACCGAAGACACTGCGGCCGCCGCCCTCTTCCTCGCATCTGATCTTTCTCGATTCATCACTGGCACCTCCATTCATGTCGATGGAGGAACATGGGCCGGCGGCGGATGGCATCGACCCGACGCAACTCGGCCTGACCACTGGAGTAGTGAAGATGTCTGAACTCACGAGCCCCTGGGGTCTTGACGGTCTCTCTGTAGTCGTGATGGGAGCTGGTGGTGGCGGCATCGGCACATCGATAAGTCGCTTCCTTGGTCACGCCGGCGCGTCAGTCGTTGCCGTCGATATCGATGCCGAAAAGTTGAAGGTCTGCACCGACGCCCTCGAGGCAGACGGCACAACTCACATCGGTCTCATTGCCGATGGCCGCGACAAAGCCGCTGTCGCCAATGTCGTCGACAAAGCCTGCGAACTCGCTCCATTGCGTGGTTCGGTGCAGGTAGCCGGCGGTATGTGGCCACCGCAATGGTCGCCTTTCGCCAGCGAAGATCCCGCATTCGACGATGTCATGGCCCTCAACTTCGGTTCCACGGTCAACACTGTTCGCGCTGTTGGTCGTCGCCTCGTTGAACAAGGCAATGGCGGCACGCTTTGCAACATTGCAACGACATCAGCGCTCAACGGAATGCCCTACGGCTCGGCCTATGCCGCTGCCAAAGCTGCGGTGCTGTCGCTCACGCGTTCACTTGCCATCGAATGGGGAAGCCGCAACATTCGCATCAACGCTGTTGCTCCTGGCTCGATCGCTACACCCAAGAGCGCATCAACCCGCAAGGCTGGCGACACCGACCGCAACGACCTCGAGGTCATCCCGATGCGTCGTCGTGGCACCAGTGACGACATTGCCAAAGGCGTGTTATTCATGATGTCTGACATGTCGGCCTATGTCACCGGGCAGGTGTTGTGCGTCGATGGTGGCACCTCTGTGCGTCCTACCTATAACGACAGCGAAGAACTTCCTGTGTTCGTGCACAACGAAGAACTACGCGCCCGTCTCAAAGACTGGTAAATCGACCGCCGCTCACCACAAGCGTTTGACCGGTTACGTACCGAGCTTCATCGCTGCACAAAAATACTGACGGTGGACCAATATCGGTTTCGGGATCACCGAGCCGGCCGAGAGGAACGAGCCCTTCAATGCGCTTGACGCGTTCGGGTTCGAGAATCTTCATGTTTTCGAGCGCCGGTGAAATTGCCAACGGAGCAACGCTATTCACGCGAATGTGGTCGGGTCCCCATTCACGAGCAAGGGCACGCACGAAACCACGTTGTGCTGCCTTAACTGCGCTGTAAAACGGTGCTCGTTCGGAACCTTCAATGCCTGCCGGCGAACTCATGAGCAAATAGGCGCCCTGTGATTTTTGAAGATAGGGATACGCCTGAACTGCCAGGCGCCAGGTCGCTCGCACCGTGACTGATGCGTGGTCTTCCCATTCATCAAGTGTCGTGTTTTCGAAATCGGTTGCCTCGCTCGAACGACCGCTTACGGCATTGTGAACCACGGCGTCGAGCCGGCCGAAGTCACGAACCAGTAGTTCGATTGCTGCAGCACTTTGCGCGGCATCGGTGACATCGCATTGAAGAATCACTGGAGTCCCACCGGCAGCCGCAACCGCGGCAGCAGTTTCCTCAGCTGCTTCCGGGCGCCGCACGCCGATGCCGACGATTGCGCCGGCAGATCCAAACGCAGCAGCAACGCCACGGCCAACGCCAGCAGCAGCGCCAGTAACCAGCACAACTCGACCTTCCATCAATCCTGGCAGACCGCTCATGGCTGCATCACCGTTCCGCGGTCGGCCACCAACAACGTGCCGGTAATTGCTCCGGCGGCAGGTGTCGCCAGCATGTCAATGAGTCCGATCACATCGTCAACCGCCGACGCGGGTGGCAACGCCGGCTGACCGAGCACCGGAACTACCGGGACTTCGGTCTCGCCTGCGTCATTGTCACCCAACATGAACGCGGCCAACTCAACTTCGATTGTGTTCACGGTGATGGAACGTGTACCCCAACGACGCGCAACCGCTTTTGCCATCACGCGAATGGTTTCGACCGCGGTGCACAGGGGAACCAGTCCAGCGACGCCCGTGGCGACCACCGTTGGAAGAATGAGAATCACTCGCCCACCATCAGCGAGTACCGCATAGGCCTGCTGCAGCGAAACGAAAGCGGCGCGCATCGAATACTCCGCTGCTTGATCCCACTCGGCCTCGGCGAGCGAGATGATCGGTGCAGAGCGAAACGCTGAAGGATCGATTGCGGCAAGCACCACACGGTCAACGGTTCCCGAGCCAACAAGTGATCGGAGTGACTCGCCAACCGCTTCGGCGTTGGTGAGATCGAGTGTGGGAGGCAGCTCGATCATGGAGTCACCGCGAGAACGAAGACGCTGTGCGATCGAGGATCCGATCCCAGAACCAGATCCGATAACAAGTGTTGAAGCTGATGACGCCATAGTCCTCCTCCAGATGTCGAGACGCTACCGCCCCGTACCAACCGACAAGTCGACAGACAGTCACCACAGCAGAGCACCGGTAGTCTCGACGGGTGGACAGGGGGAAGCAGCGGCGGGTACTCGTCGCGACGATGCTCGGCGTATTCGTCTCGGGCTGGCCCGCGGTCATTCTCGTTGCCGCTCTTCCTGAAATCGGCGACAACCTTCACGCCTCACGCTCAACGCTTTCGTGGGTGCTTTCGCTTCCGATGCTCGTCGGCGCAGTCATGCTCCCCACCTTCGGGCGACTTGGCGATCTCAAGGGTCAACGACGTGTTTTTCTCATGGGCCTCACCGTTTGCGGAACTGCTGCGATTCTGACGTCACTGTCATGGAACGCTGCATCGCTTATTACGTTCCGCACAATTAGTCAGACTGCTGGCTTCGCCACTGCCCCTACCGCCGTAGCGCTCATCATGGAAACGTTCCCGCTCGATGCACGCCCGCGAGCACTTGGTATGTGGGCATTTGTTTCTGCCGCTGCACCTGCGCTTGGTTTGGCATTCGGCGGACCGATGGTCGAGCTCCTCAGCTGGCGCGGCGTCTTTGTTGTTCAGGGAGCCCTGGCGCTGTTGTTTCTTCCGCTTTGCTTGCGTTGGCTCGACGAGACAAAACGCCGATCGAACATCGGATTCGATATCGCCGGCGGAATCACCCTCATGCTCGCGACGGGATCAGTCCTGCTTTACCTCGACCGAGGGGGTTCCTGGGGTTGGACGCAACCGGTGGAACTTTGCCTTCTCGTTGCCGCACCAATGCTTGCCTTGTTGTTCATTCGAATCGAAAAGCGCGCCAAGTTTCCACTTCTGCCCACAGGTCTTCTCGCCAACCGCGCTTATTCAATGCCGGCCGTTTCTGAATTTCTTTCGCAAGCATCAAGCAACGCAGTCTTTTTCAGCGCGCCACTCTTGCTGCAACAACGTTTCGGAAAAACAATCGCCGAAACCGCATTCCTGATGCTTCCGTTGCCTCTCGGAATGTGCTTCGGTGCAATCATCGGCGGACGAGTTGCCGCAAGATACGGCGAACGCCGTGGCGGTTTGATCGGCACAAGCGCGATGGCACTTTCAATGCTGCTCTTCCTCGCCGGCTACAACACCCAACTCATGGGACTCGTAACAATCGCCCTCATTGTTCAAGGAATCGCTAACGGCTTCGTTCGCCCTGCGGTCGCGTCGGCCGGTGGCGCCTCACTCAGTCCCGAATTCTTCGGAGTCGGAATGGCAACACTTCGGATGATCGCGCTGCTTGGTTCCACCATGGGTATCAGCATCGCCCTCGCCGCGTCAGTTGTTGGAGGCTTTCGGGCGATCTACATCACGACCTTTGTTCTTGCCCTCATGGCTACAGCCACAATGACGCGAGTGGTCTCACACAAGCGTCTAACGGGAACACTCGAAGAGCGGAAGGAACAGGAACGGAAGCTCATCGCTGACATGGAAACCGAAGCCGGGCTCACGACACTTCCAGCGTTTGAAGGCTGACCATGACGAATCCTCCTTCTACTGCCCCGGGCGCGGTCCTGTATCTCGCAACATGGTTGCCCGAGGAACTCCACGATCAATTCTCTGCGTGGTGCGACGATCATCACCGCGAGCAACTTGCGTTGCCCGGATATCAACGCGCACGACGGTTCGAATGGGTAAGCGGCCGACACATCGACGATCCGCCGCAGTACCTCACGATGTACGACCTCGATTCGCTCGCAACCCTCTCGAGCGACGCCTACCTCGAGCACACACGTTCATCGCCCGGATTACCCGATTTCCTTCGAGGCAATATTCGAGTCGAACGGCGAAACTGCCTCGTTGTCGCGTCGCTCCCTGCGTATTGGTGGCCACCCTCGCCGACACCACTTCTCGACCTCTTTCAGCTCACGAGCGAAGAGTCCGCCACCGAGCTTCGAGATGGAATCAAACGCGTCACCGATCCGATTGCTGAAGGATTCACACTCCGAGTGATCGACAGCGACAACGACAATCCGCTCGTGCTCGTTGATCATGGCGATACCGCCACTGAAATGATCAACACCCTTACCGGAGCAAGCGGCGCACTCCATTCCACTTGGCGCTGTTGCTTCGACGAATTTGCATAGCTCCGCCGGCTCCTAGGATCACAAAATCGAAATCTTGATCATCTGCTCGGGAAATACCTGCCGCTCGCCAATGGCGATGGGTTTGCTTGCCCATCACCTTGCCCAGCGAGGCATGGACGCGCGCGTGCACTCGGCCGGAACGCTCGGCTGGGGCGGCCCCGCCACCAATCATGCTGTTGAAACGCTTGCGGCTCGTGGCCTCGATCTGTCGGAACACGAAAGTCGCCGCATCAAAGGCGAAGATGTCGCCGAAGCCGACCTCATCATCGGCATGACTCGCGATCACGTTCACGGCGTCATCATCCACGACCGCTCCGCAATCGAGCGGACCTTTGTCATGGGTGAAATTGTCCGACTCGGTAACAAAGTTGGCCCCCGCAAGCCCGATCAATCGGTTCGTGACTGGTGCGCCACCGTTGCTGCACTTCGGCCCAAAGGCCGTCCCGCCGGAATTTCTACCGATGATATTGCTGATCCCGTTGGTGAAGGCCTCGAGGTCTATGCAAAGACTGCCGACAGACTCGATGCGCTTTGTGCTGCAACTGCTGCACTTCTGCTTCCCGACGGCGCTCACGGCGAAATCGTCGATATCGACCCGCTCAACAAGCCCTGATCGCGGGCGCTCCAACAGAACCTCTCCTACACTTGCCACATGGGAAAATTCGCAAATAGTAAAGCACTCGCTGGCGCAAGTTTCGGAGTTCTCAAAAGCGAAAAGAAGTTGGCGGCGATTCCTATCGTTTCTGCAGTCACCTGTGGCGTTATCGCTGTAGCAGTTGGTGGCGGAGTCATTCTCACTGCCGACTTCATTGCCAACCCCGCACCTGGTCAAGATGATTTCGCGATGACTCCGGCATCGTGGGCCGTCGGCATTGTCGGTCTTTTCCTCATCGGGTTAGTTAGCCAGATGTTTGCGGCCACACTGATCGCTGCTGCAAACGAGCGGCTCGATGGCGGTAGCTTCACCATGGGCCAGGCATTTTCGAAAGCAACGAGTCGCACACCATCAATTCTTGGATGGTCGGCAATCAATTCAACAGTTGGTGTAATCCTGCAGGGCGCTCGCGACAAAGCCGGTTTTCTCGGCGACATTGCTGTCGGGCTCATCGGAGCAGCATGGAATGTCATCACTTGGCTTGTCTTGCCGATCATCATCGTTGAAGGCATCGGACCAATCGCCGCCATCAAGAAGTCAGCAACCCTTGTGAAGACCACGTGGGGCGAGAACTTGTTCGCTCAAGCCGGCATCGGCCTTATCGGCTTCCTACTCATGCTTCCCGGAATCCTCATCTTCGGCGCCCTGAGTTTGGCTCTCCCCCTTGCGGGAATCCCGTTGCTACTCATCTGGATTGTCGTTATTGGCTGCCTGATGTCGGCCCTCGGTGCCATCTACCGCACGGCGCTCTACCGATTCGCCGTTGGTCTGCCCAATGGCAGCGCATTCACGCAAGAAGAACTTGCTGGCGCATTCAAAACGAAGTCCAAGTCCGGACGTACGCTCTGAGTTACTCGTCGGTTGGTCGTACTCCCACAGGCCAACCTTCGACAACGACAACTTCATTCGTCAGCGGCGGCACCCAACCTTCGCCGTCGATCCAACGACGAACAACGCGACCAGGAACACCCACGACCACGCTGTGATCGGGAATTTCCCCGCGTACAACAGCACCCGCGGCGATCGCGCAATTACGACCGATCGATGTTCCCGGCAAGACAACAACGTTTGTGCCGATCCATGTGCCCGCACCGACACGTACCGAAAAACCTTGTAACACCTGTTTACCGACCGGAAGCCACGGATCGGCATAGGTGTGGTTGTGGTCGGTGAAGTACACATTTGGCGCAACCGTAACGTCGGCCTCGAGCACGATCGAATGGCGTGCCACGAACCAGCAGTCCTTACCAACAGTCGTCCGATCGCCAATCTCAATGACAGGCGGCGTATCGGCCGCATAGGTCTCGGTCGGCATTCCCACCGCAAGTGTGGAGCCAGCACCGATAAAGCAGTCCTCGCCAATGTGGATGGCATGAGCGTTGTAGCAATCGCCTTGTGGGAACGCTACGTAGCTTCCGCGCCCCATTGATCCGTAACGACGAGCCAATGGATGTTCGGCATTAATCGCACCGGCGAGACGGATTCGCTCCCACGACGCGTTGATCACCGTCGTTGCGACAGAGCGGAACGTAACCCGCAGGCGATCAGACCGGTTCATGAATTGTCATTGTAGTTGACGGTAGTCTGAGCACTTCCCTGCCCCGGAGTTTCCATGGCCACGATCAGATCACATGCGAGAGTGCATCGGACTGCCGAAGACGTCTGGAAAATCGTGGGTGATCCCACTCGCATCGTTGAATGGTTCCCCGGTGTCACCGAGGCGACCGTCGAAGGCAACAACCGGACGCTCATGTTGAAGGCCGGCCTTCCCGTTCACGAAGAAATCGTCACGCTCGATCACCGTATGCGCCGTTTCCAATACCGCATTACCGGCCCGCTGCCCATCAAGTATCACCTTGGAACGATGGACGTCATCGAAGACGGTGAGCCTGGCTGTCTACTCATGTACTCCACCGAGATCTCTCCCGATCCCATGGCCTTCGTGCTCGATGGCGTCATCTCCGAAGGCATCGGCAATCTTGCTCGAATGTTGAACGACCACACCGAGGAACAACGCTGATGGGTCGCAAAATTCTCTTCATCACTACCGATCAAATGCGTTACGACGCAATCGGTGCCAATGGTGGTCGAGTTGCCCGCACACCGAATATTGATTCATTTGCGGCCGACGGCATTTCTTACGACCGCGCGCAACCACAAAATGTGGTGTGCATGCCATCACGATCCACCATGGTCACTGGCCAGAACGTCGGAACTCATGGCGTCTGGATGAACGGTGTTCCGCTTCCCGTCGATTCGCCCAGCGTTGCTGCGGTATTACGCGACGCTGGCTACCGCACTGCCCTCATCGGTAAGAGTCATTTCGAGCCGTTGCTCGATCCCTTCCTTCGCTTCGAAGAAAACCAACAGGGATTCATTGGCGCAACCGAAGGTCACCGCGGTTTCGATCACATGGAACTCGCCACTCATGGTGCTGCCGGTTTCACGCACTACTCACGCTGGATCCGCCAAAACCATCCTGAAGCAATCGGCATGTTCTTCCAGGTGCTCGATGGCGATCTCGAAGTCAGCGATGTTCCCGGTGGCGACTCTGGCGCCCCGCAGATCAAACACAATGCAGTTCCGCGCGATTGGTATCACACCGATTGGGTTGCCGATCGAACGATCTCTTGGCTCGATGGTTTGAACAGCGACGACGACTGGTTCTGCTGGATGAGTTTTCCTGACCCACATCACCCGTGGGATCCGCCCGAATCTGAATTGCATCGCGTCGACTGGCGCGAACTTGATCTGCCCGTTGGCTATCCGCAGAATCAGGCCGAACGCGAAGCGATCATCGATGCCAAACCGCGTCATTGGCGCCTTTGGTACGACGGAAAACTCGTCAGCAACTACGAAGCTCCCGGCAAGTGGGTTCCCGCAACGCTCACCGCCGACCAAATTCTTGAAGTCAACGCGATGGCGCACATTGAAAACGAACTCATCGACGAAGCCATTGGTCGTGTTCTTGCTGCGATCGAAGCCAAGGGTTGGAGTGACGATCTCGACATCGTGTTCACCACCGATCACGGCGAGTTCCAAGGCGATTTCGGATTCCTGTTCAAAGGTCCGTATCACGTTGATTCACTTATGCGGATTCCCCTTATCTGGCGCCCGGCTCCATCGGCCGGCGGCGGCGCCGACGCCACTGCGCGCGTCTCGAAGCCAGTCGGCCTTCTCGATCTCGCCCCCACCTTCTGCGCAATCGCTGGCGTGCAACCGCCCGAGTGGATGGAGGGTCGTCCGCTGCCTATCGACGACGCCGACGCCACCGCTCGTGGTTTCGAACGCGTCACCACCGAGTGGGACAGTCGTCAGCCCGATGGTACCGAAATTCATCTCCGCACGATCATGCGCGACAACTTCGTGTGCACGACCTATCAACCCGGCACGGTGCACGACGGCACCGAGGGCGAGTTGTATGACCTCGTCCTTGATCCGTTGCAACAGATCAACCTCTGGGATGACCCCGAACGCCGATCACTTCGCGACGAACTTCTGATTGATCTCGCTGCGAATTTTGTAGAACCGATCGAGTTCCGCCACGCCGAAGCGCCCGTCTGACCCTTCGCTGATTACAAAAGGCCTGCGAGTATCTCGAGGGTTGCATCGCGGTTGTCGTACGGAACAGCAACGAACTCTGTTGCTCCCGCTTCGAAGATCTTTTCGATCCCAGCACGAACCGTTGCAGCGTCGCCAACAAGCGCAACGTCAGCCGGACCTTCGACGCCTTCACGATCGAGCATCGCTCGGTACGAAGGAAGAAAGCCGTAAACAAGGAATTGTTCGGCAGCTTTGGCGCGTGCGCCGGCTTCGTCGTCGGTGACACACACGGGCAACGCACAAACGATGCGGGGTGCGGGTCGGCCGGCTTCAGCGGCGGCCTTGTTGATCGTTGGAGCAATATGGGAACCGATGGTGATCGGACCCGTCATCCAGGTGGCCGTTCCCTGAGCCATGCGCGCAGTGACGTTCAGCATCTGTGTGCCAAGCGCTGCAACCAGTGTGTCAACGGGCGTGGAGTTGGGAATCTCGAGCGCCAAATGCGCATGCAGCGTTTCGCCAGCGAAATCGGCAGCTTCGCCGTTAAGTAGCGGCATCAAGATGGTGAGGTATTCCCGCAGGTGACGCACCGGCTTATCGAAGGTCATGCCGAACATGCCTTCAATCACCATTTGGTGTGAAAGCCCAATGCCAAGAGTGAATCGACCGTTGGCAACTTGCTGCACGGTCCGTGCCTGTGCCGCAAGCATTGATGGATGGCGCGGATAGGTCGGAACTACTGCAGTGCCAAGACGAATCTTCGGAACCTCACGTGCAACAACGGTGAGCGCTGTGAGTGTGTCGAGACCAAAGATCTGCGGCATCCAATACGAACCAAAACCAGCGTCGGCAAAAAGTCGAGCGTGCTCTACGGCTTTGTCGACCGTTTCGGGCTGACTGAAAATTCCGATTTCCATTTGTGTCCTTCTGGGGGGGGTGAAGCAAGAAGTGATCAGTCAGCGAGCGACTGCAGCGCGACAGCGTGAGCTTCGAGGGTCGCAGGAGTATGCGGAGGCGGCAGGTAGAGAATGCCCATATCGAGCCCCGCTTCGGCATAGGCCTCGGCCTGAGCAACGGCAACACCGGGATCGTTAGCATCGGCCAACAAATGTGTCGAGGTCATGATCTCTGACGGATCGCGACCAATGCGTTCGCATTCGGCCCACAACAGATCTCGAGATGCTTCCCAAGAATCCACCGGTCCGCCGGGGAAGTTCCAATGTTGTGCCCATCGAGCAACAGCAGGGATTGTTCGTTTCGGTCCTGCGCCACCAATGCAGATTGGCGGATGCGGCCGTTGAATTGGCTTCGGCTCGCAATAGGCATTGGTAAGCGTGAAGTGCTGGCCACTGAAGTTCGATACTTCATTCGTCAACAACGACACGATCACTTCAAGCGCTTCATCAAACATGTCGAAACGTTCGGTGAGCGTTGATCCAAGACTGATTCCGTACGCATCGGCTTCTTCATCGTTCCAACCGGCACCAAGACCAAGTTCAAGACGACCATTCGAAATGACATCGACAGTTGCAGCGATATTCGCCATGACTGCGGGATGGCGATACGGAAGTCCAGTTACCAACACGCCGACTCGAATGCGCTTGGTGGCCTGCGCCAGAGCAGTAAGCGTCGACCAACCTTCGAGACACGGGCCATGAGAGTTGTCTGAATGAATCGGATAGAAGTGATCGAAGTTCCACCCCGACTCAAAAAGTTCGATGTCGTCGGCGGCTTGCCACACGTCGAGCATCGCTTGCCAAGTGGTGTGTTGAGGTGAGGTCTTAAATCCGAAGCGCATCAGGCGAGGCTACCGATTTCACCAAGTGCCCGTTCACGAACGTCAGTCGTCGAAGCCACCACGGCGATCGCGTTTGCGGGCCGCCTGGCGACGTTTGGCATCGAGCCGCCGCTCCACTGCTCCCCGACCCGGCCGGGTTGGCCGGCGGGGCGTCTCAACCCGCAATGCTCCGGCCAATTTCTGGCGCAGGCGATCAAGGGCAAGCCGGCGATTTCGAAGTTGCGACCGTTCATCGTCGGCAGAGACGGTGACCACCGAACCGAGGCGATCGATGATGCGTTGACGCTGATACTGCGACAACGCGGCCGACGCCTCAACGTCGAAGCGAACCTCGGCGCGGGTATGAGCCCGGTTCGCATGCTGACCGCCCGGGCCGCCACTTGGCCCAAACGACCATGCCAACTCATGAGACGGAATCACGACCGACGCCGTAACACGAAGGTCGTCGGTCGCAGTCATGCTTGCCAGCCTAGAGAGCGACTCAGCGAGAGCGAACTATTTCCAGATCGCAAAGAGCGTGACGTTGCCTGCGGTATTGATGGTGGCTCCATCTGCGTAGGCAACGGTTGTTCCCGCCGCTGTAGTGGCCCAACCGCCGAATGTCTTGCCAGTTCGGGTGAAGGTGTTCTTTGTGAGAGCCTTCCCAGCGACAGTGAAGGTCATCGCCGACATCGTGCCCGTACCACCATTGGCATTGAACGTGACTGTGTAAGTGACCGGAGTCCACACCGCATACAACGTCACGTTGCCAGCAGTGTTATAGGTAGCGGAATTAGCAAACGCAACCGTTCCAGTAGCAGAAGTCGCCCAACCAGCAAACGTGTAACCCGATCGAGTGAACGTATTCGCCGTCAACGCCGCACCAGCGACCGTAAACGTCTGATTTGCCATCGTGCCAGTACCACCGTTGGCATTAAACGTTGCCGTGTACGAAACCGCAGTCCACACCGCGTACAACGTCACATTTCCAGCAGTGCTGTAGGTAGCGGAATTAGCAAACGCAACCGTTCCAGTAGCAGAAGTCGCCCAACCTGCAAACGTGTAACCCGATCGAGTGAACGTATTCGCCGTCAGAGCTTTACCAGCAACCGTGAAGGTCATCGCCGACATCGTGCCCGTACCGCCATTGGCATTAAACGTGACCGTGTAAGAAACCGCAGTCCACACCGCATACAACGTCACATTGCCAGCAGTGTTGTACGTCGCACTGTTCGCAAACGCAACCGTGCCAGTAGCACTCGTCGCCCAACCAGCAAACGTGTAGCCCGAGCGCGTGAACGTATTCGCCGTCAGAGCTTTGCCTGCCACGGTGAACGTCATCGCCGCCATCGTGCCGGTACCACCGTTGGCGTTGAACGTCACCGTGTAGTTCACCGCAGTCCACACCGCATACAACGTCACGTTGCCGGCCGTGTTGTAGTTCGCACTGTTCGCAAACGCAACCGTTCCAGTAGCAGAAGTCGCCCAACCAGCAAACGTGTAACCCGAACGAGTGAACGTATTCGCATTCACCGGCTCGCCAACCACAGTGAACACCTGGTTCGCCATCGTGCCAGTACCACCGTTGGCATTAAACGTGATCGTGTAATCAACCGGCGTCCACACCGCATACAACGTCACATTGCCGATCGTGTTGTAGTTCGCACTGTTCGCAAACGCAACCGTTCCAGTAGCAGAAGTCGCCCAACCAGCAAACGTGTAACCCGA
>CAIPQK010000100.1 GCA_903867185.1 uncultured Candidatus Nemicrothrix sp.
ACGAAGCCTCACGATTATTTCGCGCATTGAAGTTGGGCTCGACCGCATCTATCTCGGACAAGAACAAATGTGTGATGTCCTCGACACTTGCCACAACGTGAGCATTTGGTTGCTTGATCGCTCAGCGATCTGGCTCGGCGAGAACTGACTGGAAAACCGGCGTCAAACAGTCAGTCCGAGTTGCACAGTTTCTCGATAAATTTCTTTTGCTTTTTCGAGTAAGACCTGGTTGCGCTTCTCTCGAAGTTGTTCTCGGTATTCCCCGTTGGAGTTACTACGATTCCCAGAGGGTCGCGGAAGAAGCCCTTCATTGGAATGCAAGTAACGACGAAAATGATCCGAATCAATTGCATCGAAAATATCGTCGACTGAGCAGAACGCTTCCAGTGGCTGAAGGCCAAGACTAAAGGCTTGATTCGCCCGAGCAATAACAGCTTCAACGTCACTAATCAGATCAGAAAAATCCACGACCATGCACTGAGGGATCTGCCTGCGGAGGCCCGCGTGATATGCGATGTACTCGCGAAGAACTCCTCGAACAGTGGCATGCGGTCCACCCACGAGGTATGACGCAAGGCAAGCAACGGGCTCCCGGATTACGACAATCGTTGGGATACCCAATTTGACTGCAGATTTCACTTGAGCAACGTGGTGGACATGGCTCACGATTTCATAGCGTCCGTCACTTACGACTCGAAATGCTTCGGCACAGAACGTATTGCCCGACCTAGGGAAACCTTCGACGACAAGACCAGTCGACGGAGTAATCCGACTTGCTAGACCCACTTTCGAGGTATCAGAGATTCCCAGAAGTATCGGCGCGATCCGAAGATAAAGAGGAAGCGTTACTGGGTGATAACCGAGTATGTACTTTCCTCGACGCAGAAACCGACGACCAACCGACTTAAGCGACCTATACCGATTATCCGATGGAGTAGAACGAGCTCCGCATGGGTCATTCTCCATCGTCATCGCTCCGTTGCTGCGGAATGAGATTGACTAAAACGGAAATGAAAGCGATTGCGGACAAGACGAGCACCGACCATCTTTGGAATGCATCGACCCCTCTGAAGATAACGATTCGATCGGTTCCAGACACGACCACCAACATTGCACATACAAAGGCGGCCGCGGCAATCGATGGTGTCGACCAGTTTCGCCATTTTCGAAGTAGCCACGCCATCGGTAAGAGAACTGCCGCTACACCGACAACCCAAACGGCTATGGCGATGGCGATGGCCCACCACCACCCGTGATTCAAGATGCCCTCCCCTGCAGCAGGAGATTCACCCCGGCCACGCCGGATTGGCCAGAAGGCACCCGCGACGAGAAGCCCAAGAAGTCCGAATCCCGCGAACGTAAACATGCGAAACATGCGGTCTGGCCCGAATGTCAATAAAATCTGGCCGCCCTCGCCAGATGGCACCACAAACCCTTGGCGCCATCCATCGATAACTACGCTTTCGAGCTGTTTGCCGTTCAGGGACGCCCGCGCTCCTCGGTTGTAGATCTCATTCACCACAACCAGATTCTGGTTTCCCGGTCCGATCGTCATCATCCTGTGATCGTTGCGCCAGATTCCAATCGCTAGTGGCCGAGGTTCCGGCACAGTCGACGCACCGAGCGGAGGCGCAAAGAGAGCAACCTGATCGACAGCCAGCACTGAGCTGCTTTCTGCAATCAAACGATTCATTCCAGATTCGACGGTTACAGACGAATCTCCACAGCTCTTCAACGGAACTCGAGTGAGGTCGATTAAGTCACCGATCGTTACCGATGCAGAGAACCTGATCGATTGGCCACCAACGGTCAGTTTGGGGCCGGCAGCGCAGTCGATTGAAACCACCTCGGAGCGATTGAGAGGCGATGGGTAGAGATCACGAATTTCTGGAATATCTAGAGAGCTCAATCCAATCGCGCCTTGAGGTGCAACTCCATCAACAGCTCCGTAATGCAGAATTATCGAGAGAGAATCGGTAGTGACTTGATCGAACGCCACCGCACCGTCCGCACCCACGTCAACAGTCCTCACCTGACCACCAGCTCGCACCTCCACACGTGATGGTCGGGCAGCTCCGTCAAAGAGCGAAAGTCGGAAACCTGAGATCGTTCGAACCCCATTCCACCGAGCATCGATTTGGGGTGCGCTCGTTGCGGTGAGATTCGGCGAACCAATCCAAGCCGTAGTGGGATCGTTATCAATCAGATTTCTTGGTGCGAGCAACGGTTCATCGCCCCAAACAATCGAAGCATGAATGGTCAACTTTGGGGTCGTGTCCACAAAATCAGTTACTTCGCGCTTACTACGTGCACGTCCTTGCGCGGATACCAGTTGCTTTAGCGCCCGAGGCGAATCAAAAATTCGGCGAATTTCAGCCTCAGAAGTCAGCGAAACCATTAAATCTCTGGCTGGTCGCAAACGGTCAAAGACCCAAGCCGGTGCTGCGGTACTGGGATCTGCAAACTGCTCTGAAAGTTCCGATGGAACGCGCAGCCATGTCGGGTGAGCCCCTGTCCCAAAATCGATGGAACGTATACCGACAGAGTCCCCTCCCTCGATTATCGACTTGCCAGAAAATTCGATACGGAAATGTGATGTGACCCCTCGCACCACAGGAAGGGATTGCGGGTCGTTCGTGGGTGAAAGCACTGATTCCACCGAACCAGCGTCAGTTACCGTTCGCACGACAACCGGGGTACCACGCCAGAATCCACCGACCGCAAGTGCGATCGTCGTGTCGCTCAGTTCAGTGGGGGATGAAAAATCGACTGACCACCACGGATCGGAGCCGGACATGTCTGCGCGATCTGGAAGCCAGATTGAGGCTGGATCGCCGTCGACAACGTGTGCAGGCTGAAAAATTGGAGAGTTCGTGACGAACGGGCCTGGTCCTGTGCTCGAGGCTTCCACAGACCTGACGCCATCAATTTCCGAAGTTGTTTGGTGTTCAACGTCATCCTGCACGAAGCGTTGAGAGTCAACCGAATTTCCATTTATTTGGTTGACGTCACCAGAAAGTATGTAGGACTGATTATTGCGATTTTTTCCAAATTGAATGACTGAACGTTGATTGCCATCGGAGATCATCCAATAGTTCGGATTCAATGATTTCGGAACTGAGTCTCGGACTAGGACATAAGGACGATCTCCAAAAATTTGCGATGAGATATTCTTTGTCGACGAGATATCGCCACTCAACCACGTCAAGGATGACGAGTCATACGCGGTCACATACGACGCTCCCGGAATTCGCCAAATCTCCACAGCGGATCGGTTAGTGAGACCGAAGCCGCTTGCCCCAAACACTGCAACGAGTTCGAGTCCGCTCGCCTTTAATGCGGTTGCGATCGCATCCGGCGATGGAACCAAAGGTTCAAGCGGGACAACGTCATTCGCTACAACTACGTGAGAGAAGCCCCCTCGCCTCAGGTACTCCTCAAGTTCGGGGCCTCCACCTCGAGCGATTTGCTCAGTTGCGCCATCGAGGTAAGACAGTTCCGCTGGACCTCCGAGCGGACCCTGGGACCGAAACGCTGATGCAATCTCCCCACCCCAATCAAGCGGCGTCTGCTGGGTCGTTCCCCATGTATACGAGGCAGATTTCATCCCAGGAAGCGAAAGGGCGCGAATGACGCCATCATCCTCAAGAAATGACCGAGCTTGTGCCCATTCCGATGGAACCTCAGAGAAGCCGGGAAGCAACATCTTTCCGTTCCAAACCGGAAAGGCAGCGCCAGCCACAACGAGGAGAGCGAACCCCACCAGAACAGACTTGAATATGCGGCTAATCGTTCGATCTCGATATGCCATCACAATTGACGAAGCGAGAGAGAGCATCGCGGTAAATCCGATAAGAATCGGAAGCGTGACGAGCGCCTGAAACTTGTAGACGTTCCTAAACGCGTTAAGAGGACCGCCGAGAATAAGCGCATACGGCGCAGCCAGGGGATTCGCAAAAATCCCTGTTTGAGCTCCGCCGATTATCGCGACTCCTACAATGAAGACACCGATAAGCCACCGATTCGAAGACATCTTCGTTGACGCCAAACCCGCAAGCCCCAAAGCCGTCACAACAGCAATCGCCAGCATCGGAATTATCACGGTCGCGATTGAAGTCGCTGCCGGAAGTCCGGTGGTGCCGTTGGCCGAAATCAGCCAATCGGCGGAGCCACGCAAAACATTGAACAACGTCGTCGGCAACGTCGTATCGGAAACACGTTCAGTGAGTCGTAAATCATTCGCCGTGTACGCGCCGTAGAGGTACAGCCCGGCCATCCACCAAAATGTGGCAAGAACGACCGAGAACAACCACCAGCGTAAAAGTTGAGCTCGACGAGGACCTCGCTCTCGAGTCAAGAGATAAATCAACGGTGCGGGAAGAAGGGCGAGTGTCACCGAAGCATTCATTCCACCGATTAGGGCGATTGCAATACCCGATCGCATTGCTGCCTTTCGAACCGACCCTCCCGATGCTGCGCGAATGAGAGGAACAAGGATCCATGGGAGCATCGCTGCCCCGAATGTCTCCGTTGCCCGCCATCCAATACGACCGAGAATCATTGGAGAAAGCGCGTAAGCAAGCCCGCCAATTACACGAAAGAGGCGCGATCCGATCCCCAGCGAATCAACGAGTCGAACAAAACCCCAGAGTGCAATCGCCATTACTACGCCTGCATAGAGGCGCTCTGAGACCCAAGTGGGAATCATCATGGCGTTCAGCAGGACGAAGACAAGGTCAAAATTAAATATGAATCCAATTGTCTGATATTCCAGCGAACCCATATCTCTGATCGGATTCCACAACGAGAATGATCGAGACGCGAGTCGGACCGGATCAATGATTCGATCCAGACGCGTATTAAAGACGGTCTTTCCGAACTGTTCGAACAGACCGGAGACCAGCAAGGGGATGCTTGCAATCGCTATCCATCGACGAGGAGTCGAACCTTCCGGATCATTATCCACTTCAGTCGGCACCCAAGGAACTCTCATCCGAAACACGTCGGATGATTCCTGGCACTATCGGATCAGTCGGAGTTCCAAAGTCGGCACCATCGATAAGATCCCGAAACTGGAGTGGGTGCGACCGGCGCCTATGACGCCAAAGTCTTGCGGCGACTCTCTGCATAACTGAACGCGTGATTTCAGATCCGATCCCCACCGAACCTAAATCTTCAGCGGGCGTCTCAGCTAGTGAAAGGACTGGTTCACCCTCCACGCGGACACTGATCTCTCCCTCCCACCGAAGAGCGATGATGCACCGGTCAAAATTGCGGTTGGCTAGTCGGAGAATTCCCTCCCGCATCGACGTTTCACTCATCAGACGATCAATATCTTGATCGAATGCGCGGCGGGACTTGGCGCGAAACACGAGCGTGTCCCCCTCTAGCGAACACCACCACAAATGAGTCGGGAAATCTTGAATTTTTGCCATCGAAACGTCGGGGACTTCGACATAACCTCGCTTCGCAACCCGACACATCTCAGCGATCGCAGCGATCGGATCAGGTACGTGTTCCAACGTATGGGAGCACACGGCGTAGTCAAAAGAGCCGGTTCGAAACGGTAGATCTCCAGCATCAACTGCGAATACTGGACGATCGGCCCTCATGGAACCACCGAGGAACCGCTGCGATCCACTGTCGGATTCGGGATATCGGTCCACAATGACATCAGCTCGCCAATGAGGTTGGTCCCCGCCGCCGATATCGATCACGAGGTCGTCCCGGCGCACCGGAATTCGCAAACGTCGGTCAGCGTAGGTTCTTAGCGATTTAACCGATGGCATTCGCGCTTCCCCACAAACCTTCGCACCCGCTACCGGAACGGTTCTGCGCAATAAGACGAAACTTGATCATAGCGCAATGGTGTTCTCGGCTGTTTGGCAGTCGCTTAGATTTCATTGTTGTCCGTTCCCCAAATCGCTGTGATTTCGAGTCTGGACACCGGCAAACCACCCTTTTAGAGACAGTTGGTTCATGTCAATTTCACATCGAGTCAGATGGTCACGCCTGCCCCGTCCTCGAGCGGTTGGGTACCTCATAACATGAACTTCGTACCGACCGAGTCTCTTCCCGGCGCTGCCGCATATTTTGCCCGGCTTCAAAACAACGCTTGGGGGTACCTTTACCCAAACACATCAATAAAGCGTTCCGAACAGGATCTGCTCAGGAACCACTCAGCCTCGTCAGACCCAGCTTCGTTGAGACTCGCGTGGTTCGCTCTCGACGCCCATGATCATCCGCTAGGAGTCATCATGCTCGTAGGTGATGGCGAGGTTGAACCTAACGATGCAGTCGAACTACCTGGACCTTGGCTTGCGGGGTTGATTGTCGATCCGCGTTTTCGCCGGCAAGGAGTGGCAAGCGCACTCATCGAGTTCGTGACCTCGACGGCTCGAGATATGGGCTTTGAGCGTCTGCGCCTCGTGACCGAACATAAAGTTTCGTTTTATGAACGCCGCGGCTGGGTACGTGAACGTGAGGTCACGTTGAATTCGGTGCCGAACACCGTGATGTCCACTACTCTCAAACCATGAAGATCGCTCCTCTTGCCGGCCATATCGGAGCTGTGGTGACCGACATTGACCTCACCTCGGCAACTCGCGACGACATCGCAAGCATCACTACTGCAATCACTGAGTTCCTCATGCTCGTCTTCCCCGGCCAAGGCCACATGACCGATGAGCAACAAGTTGCATTCACGCTGAACTTCGGTGACCCCTACTTCCATCCAATAGCTCGTTCTATGGGCGCGACCGAGTTCAAGGCTGGGCGAATTATCGATGACAGTGACCATCCGCCCTATCAAGACAAGTGGCATACCGATGTGAGCTGGGACCCGGAACCGCCGTCATTCGGCAGTCTTCGAATGATCGAACTACCTGAACGCGGCGGCGACACGGCTTTCTCGTCCACCTACGCCGCGTATGACGCGCTCAGCGAACCCATGAAACGCTCCCTTGACGGCCTCACGGCGTGGCACAGCATGGGCGATGAACTGGCGTTCCGTTCGAAGGCAGGTGATGAGGTGGCCGACAAGACATTGAAACTCGTCCCCGGCGCGACCAATCCGGTCATCGGCACACATCCAGTAACCGGCAAGAAGTTCATCAACGTGAATTCAGAATTCACTTCGCACATTAATGAATTGAGCAAGGCCGAAAGCCGCGCCATTCTCGACTTCCTTGTTACCCATTGCGCCAATCCCAATTTCGGCGTCCGTTGGAAGTGGACCGTTGGCGACGTTGTTCTGTGGGACGAACGCCCGACACATCATTTCGCAGTTGCCGATTACTACCCGCAGCGTCGTGAGGTTGTTCGCGTCAACGTCCGATAATTGGATTCTTGTTTGCACAACGCTTGCGCATTCACGTGAGCAGAACACATCCGAACATCAGCGAAGAACGCAACGAACGGTTTCCTCGTAACCCGCCGCAAAATTCTCGTTAATCGGTGAGACCAAGTTGGCGTCGAATCGAATGATGATCGAGATAATCGATACAGCGAGCGATTCGACCAGTTGAGGCCAGTTCGCCAATCATCGCACCGTCGATCGTCACGAATTTCCCCGTACCTTCGCGATCGCCGATTGCCTCGAGTTGTGTTCCTGTCATTGTGTATTCAATGACGAATCGAGAGGCAGAATCCTCGGCGGCATCGGTCGCAATCTGATCTCGAATCAGAAACTGGAGATCGGGATAGCCACGCAATGACCGACCTACCATTGGACCGAGTTCTTCAGCACCGACATAGGTAGCGCCAGCCGCCATGCGGTGAACCCCGTCATCGGCATACAACCGCACAATGGCATCGGCATCGTGCGAGTTCCATGTCTCCGCCCAGAGCTGCGCGAACGGCTGACTCACTCGTGATTCTCCTGACCCAAACTCTCTTGGGAAACGGTTGGTGGGGCGGGTGGGGATCGAACCCACGACCAAGGGATTATGAGTCCCGCGCTCTGACCACTGAGCTACCGCCCCGAGGCGATGAACCGTAGCCGGAACGGCGATCTCGGCCATTCGCAGGAGAGAACTAGGACTAGCTGAACGTGTTCAGCTTGAAGTCGAAGGTCGCTGTCTTGGTTGAGGTGAGCGAACCAGCCGCGCTGTAGATGAACTGTGACCAAACCACCTTCGACGGTGCGAGTGTGACGGTGAGCAGGTCGTCGCCCACGCCCGTGTCATCTGCGAGCCCGAATGACGTGATGAACGTGCTCGTGAGGTCGTAACGCAAGATCTTTCTGGGAGCCACGCCTCCACCGGGTGCGACGAGTTCGATGTTGATCGTCGGAATAACGGTTCCCTTCGCAGAGGCCAGGCCGATATCGGTGAATCCCACCTGGTAAGCGAGTTTCAACTCAATTGCTCGCGGGGTCGACTTACCGGGCGTTGGGCTACCACCGCTAGAGAGCGCAAAAGGGACGTCGACACCCCATGCGACTCGGGTCGCCTCGAATTGATCGCGGTAGGACATATTGGTTGACCCACCTTTGAAGGTGGAGAAGTTGACGAAAATTCCGCTGGACATGATCTGCTCCTGTTATCCGTTCATTGTCCGAACACGAGGCGGCCGCGGGTTGCGGCGCCGTGTTCATCGTTTGTCATCTCGATGACGTAGCCACCGGTGCAACCGGCAAAGGCGCCAGTCGCTCCGATCACTGCGAACTTTTCCGTCGATCCCATTCCAATGAGTATCGAATCTTCGACGATCGCCTCATGCGTCATGAGTCGACCTCCCACCACGGTGCCGGTGAACGAACCGATCGTCGATCCGCCTGCATCGACAACATCGGCGAGCATTACATGGCCCGAAACCGATCCATCGGCGTCGAAGACTGAACAAACTCGCACGTCGGCGAGCAAAATCTCGGGACTTTCAGTGACACCGTCAGGCGCCCCGACGGCGATCTTTGCTCCCGCACCAGAAGCGAAGGGGATCTCCATCGCTGCGACCAAGACACCGGCGCCGCCGAGTCCTGCGAGAACTTTCCGCCGAGTAAAACCTGCGCTGTCATCAGCCATGCGACAGTGAATCACAGATCGGCCCATAAACCTGACGATCTTTTGGCTCCGGGGGTGGGGCTCGAACCCACGACCCTCTGATTAACAGTCAGATGCTCTGCCAGCTGAGCTACCCCGGAAAGGAAGTGTGAGGATAGCAGCGGCCCCGAACCCCTCTGTCCGGACCATCTATGCCGTCGGCGCCTCACCCCTGATATCGGCGAGAATCTCTTCGGCGGTCAGATCAAAATCGGGATTGAATTCGAGGCCCGGCTCCCAGGTTGGCTCGGGCTGGCGGCGACGAGCCAGAACCACGAATGCCATCGCCGCCGCGAGCACTCCCGCAAGAGCCACCACCAAGAACCGACCCATCAGTCGACCTCGAAGTAGTCGCGCAGCCGTTGGCTGTGCTGCGGGTTCCGCAGTTTGGCGAGAGTTTTGGTCTCGATCTGACGAATCCGCTCGCGGGTTACGCCGAATTCTCGACCAACTTCTTCGAGTGTGCGGGGTTGACCGTCGACCAGACCAAACCGCATGCGCAGAAGGTCTCGTTCGCGATCGTTGAGTTCGTCGAGCGCTTCTTCGATGGCCTCGTTCAGCATGTGGCGAGTGGCGGCATCGGCCGGCGTCTCGAGACGATGGTCTTCGATGATGTCAGAGAGACTTGAATCCTCTCCCTCTCGCAACGGCGAATCGAGCGAAAGAGGATCGACGGCGATGCGCTTCAATTCCCTAACTCGTTCGACAGTGACTTCGAGTCGAGCGGCCAGTTCATCGTCGGTTGGTTCGCGTTCGAGTTGCTGGGTCATCTCTCGAGAGACGCGCATTTGCTTATTGATGGCTTCCATCATGTGTACGGGGATGCGGATGGTGCGCGCTTGATCGGCGATCGCTCGAGTAACGGCTTGACGAATCCACCAGGTGGCATAGGTCGAGAACTTGAAGCCCTTCGTCCAGTCGAACTTCTCGACAGCACGCATGAGGCCGAGGTTGCCTTCTTGAATGAGATCAAGAAGTTGCATCGCTCCCCCGCCGGCATAGCGCTTGGCAATCGAAACCACGAGACGAAGATTGGCCTGAGTGAGTTCTGCTTTCGCGTCTTCGCCTTTACGGGCAACGCGCTTGAGTTGCATACGCTCGGCTGGATCTAGCGACTCAAGCGCGTCTTCGGCAGCGAGGTCGGCCAGCCGTTCCGAGGCCGCCATTCCTCGGGCAATCTGCTTCGCTAGGACCACTTCTTCCGGCCCGGTCAGAAGTGACACTCGCCCGATTTCACGCATGTACATGCGGATCGGGTCAGACGTGCTGCCCGCTTGCGCGTTAAGCCGCATCGTGGCCTTGGTGGCCGGACGGAAGCGAGCCCGAAGTCGGCGCTCAACAAGATCATCGTCTTCAAGGTCGTCGAGGAGCGGATCGTGGGCAATGATCACAATTTCATCGACATCGCTCTCGCCGGTTGCAGGGTCAGCTGCGTCGGCAAGCAGCAACGCCTCAATTTCCGCGGCAACAGGGACGGCATCATCGAGCGTCACGCCGCTATCGGCCAAGCGCTCACGCAATTGTTCGATGGCGTCTGGAGTGGGGTCGACATCGCCGAGGGCTTCGATCGCTTCGTCGCCAGTGACGACATTGTCGGCACGATCCAAGCCTTTCGCGACCAGACGAGCGAACGCCGCGTCGTCGATGACTTGCGGAGACTGTGACTCAGACTCAGACATGGCGCACGTCGTCATGATTGACCGGACCAGTGGACGCTCCGGAGCCGGCATTGGCATCGGCGCCATCGACCGTGTTGGCTTCGGCTTCGGTCAACCATGCCAACAGGTCGTACATCGCTTCCATATCGAGATCGAGCGAACCTTCTTGTTCGCGTAGATCCATGATCCGCAGATTCAGCCAGCGAATTGCTTCGCCGACACGGAATGGGTCAGATGCAACACGAGCTTCGGCCTGCATTGCCGCCATTGCTGCATTGGCGGCGTCGTCGACCAACCGAATCATCACGCTTTGCACCGTGGATTCTGGTTCTTCGACGGCGAGTCGTTGCAGCAGATCGCCGGCCACGGGATCGTCGGCCGCGGCCATTTCAATGGCATCGGCAACTGACGCGGTCGCCATCAAGGCCCGATAGGCCGTTGCGGCGACGCGATCGGGGAACAACACCTCGTCGAGTAACGGTGTGATGGTGCCCGGGTCCCAAATGACGTGCCGCAAGGCTTCGGTCGCTGCGGTATCGCGATGAATCATCGGGCGCGACTCATTCTGCGGTCGATCAGTCGTGGTGTTACCGCGCGCCCCTGGGCCTGAACCACCTGAACCACCTGAACCGCCAGGTCGGCCAGTCGCCGGCGCTGGGCGATGGTTTCGAAGCTGATCAGGGTCGAGCCGCAAGCGAGCTGCTACCTCGAGAAGGTACTGATCGCGAACGATGTCGCTCGGATGTTCAAGGATCACGGCCATTGCCGCGTCGGCCGCCCGGGCGCGATGTTCGGGAGTATCGAGCGGCGAGGAATCGAGAACTCGATCGAGTCGGAACTTGAGGAACGGTTTTGCTTCAGCAATCGCTGCCGCAAGTGCTTCTGGATCGGACTGTGCGAGTTCCGCAGGATCGACGCCACCAGGGAACACCGCAACGGCGACATCGAGGTCGTACTTCTTTTCCCACGTGTACACCCGAGCGGCGGCGTTCTGGCCCGCGGCATCGGCATCGAATGCGAGAACCACACGTTGCGCAAAACTGCGCAACAACTTCACGTGGTCTTCGGTAAGCGCGGTTCCACAGGTCGCTACAGCGCGCGGCATGCCCGCTTTAAAGAACCCGATGACGTCGGTGTAGCCCTCGCAAATAATTGCTTCGTCGGCTTTGACGATGTCGGCTTTTGCCATGTGCAACCCGTAAAGCAGTTTTGACTTGCCGTAGATCGCGCTATCGGAGGAGTTCTTGTACTTCGCTCCTTCGACTCCCGGCATGATTCGGCCACCGAAACCCACCGTTGCTCCGGCGACATCGTGAATCGGGAAAATTATGCGACCGCGAAACGCGTCCGTCGGTCGGTTGCGGCTGTTGATGAAACCCAAACCAGCCTCAACAAAGACATCGTCGGGAACTTTGATGGCGCGAGCGAGTTCGTCCCAACCTTCGGGAGCCCACCCAATGCCAAACGTGCGCACGTCATCGCCATCGAGCCCCCGCGAACGGAGATACCCGCGAGCAGCTGCCGCGTCGGGAGAGGACAGCAGGCGATCGTGATACCACACGCTTGCTTTCGAAACCGCGTCGAGCAACTTTGTTCGTCGCTTACGACCCTCGTTCTGAACTTCATCGGTATAACGAAGCGTGACACCAGATTTCGACGCAAGTTTTTCAACAGCGCCTACAAAGTCGAGATGTTCGACCTCGCGCACGAAGGTGATGACATCGCCCTTGGCTCCGCAGCCGAAGCAGTAATACAGCTTCTCTTCGGCATTAACCGAGAATGAGCCCGACTTCTCTTGATGAAAGGGGCACAAGCCCTGCCAGCGGCGACCGACTCGCTTGAGCTGCACATGCTCAGAGATGACCGCGACAATGTCGGTGGCATTCCGCACTGCTGCGATGTCATCGTCCTGAATGCCCACGTAACCCTCCGGGGCGGACGGTAGCAGCGAGAAGGGTCAGACCAACCGGGGCAAGAGATACCCGGGGAGGTCGGCGATGGCGATGCGCTCTTGTTCCATGGAATCTCGTTCACGAACGGTGACCGCTTGGTCCTCGAGGGTGTCGAAATCGACGGTGACGCAGAACGGGGTGCCCAGTTCGTCCTGACGGCGGTAGCGCCGCCCAATGGCTTGGGTTTCGTCGTAGTCACACATCATGAGCGGCTGGAGCATTCCCAGCACCTCTCGGGCCACTGGAGTGAGCTCGTCCTTCTTCGAGAGCGGGAGAACCGCCACTTTGTAAGGAGCCAACCGCGGATGGAGGCGAAGGACGGTTCGTAGTTCTCCTCGAACTTCTTCCTCGTCGTAGGCGGCAAGGAGGAACGCCATCATGGTGCGCGTTGCCCCAGCGGCAGGCTCGATCACGTGCGGACGGTAACGAATGTTCAGGCCCTGATCGAAGTACTCGAGTTTCTCGCCTGAATGAATGGAGTGCTGAGTGAGGTCGTAATCGCCACGATTGGCAACGCCTTCAAGTTCGCCCCAGCCCCACGGGAAAAGGAACTCGACATCGGAGGTACCCGATGAATAGTGACTGAGTTCGTCGGCATCGTGGGGACGCATGCGCAAACGACTTTCGGGAATACCGAGATCGATATACCAGCGATAGCGCTCGGCACACCAGTACTCGTACCACTTCTGCGCGTCTTCGGGCGGAACAAAGAATTCGAGTTCCATCTGTTCGAACTCACGCGTGCGGAACACGAAGTTGCCGGGCGTAATTTCGTTTCGGAACGATTTGCCGATCTGCGCAATACCGAACGGCGGCTTCTTGCGACTGGTCTGCAGCACATTGGAGAAATTGATGAACATGCCCTGCGCAGTTTCGGGGCGCAGATAGGCAACAGCGGCATCGGACTCAACCGGACCGGCCTGAGTCTTGAACATGAGATTGAAGTTACGGGCTTCGGTAAACGAATCTTTCTCGCCACACGAAGGACAGGTCGTGGGGTCTTCTAACTGATCCTCACGGAATCGCTCGTGGCACTTACGGCAATCGACCAGTGGATCGGTGAAATTTTTGAGATGTCCTGATGCTTCCCAAATTGCCGGCGGCGAGAGAATCGAGGCGTCGAGACCAACGACGTCGTCGCGCATCTGGACCATCGAACGCCACCAGGCGTCCTTCACATTGCGCAGCAACTGAACGCCGATGGGACCGTAGTCATAGGTGGAACGGAACCCGCCGTAGATCTCGGCTGACGGGAACACAAAGCCCCGACGCTTGGACAGATTGACGATCTTCTCCATCAAGGAGACGTCATTGGGTACCGATGACTCAACGGGCATAGCCCATGAGGTTACTTGCCGGCAGGCGGGGTCACTTCCACGATGCCGCGTGCGATGAAGTCATCGATCGTTGCCTCGTCACGGCCAAGGAGATCACGACAAATCGCAACGCTGTGTTCGCCCAGCCACGGGGCCGGCGATTCAACCGGTTCGCTCATACCACTGGTAATGAATGCGGGACCTTCAAGTGTGAAGACACCAACGCCGGGCTGATCGATTTCGACAAGGAATCCGCGTTCGATGAAGTGTTGATTCACAAGGAGATCGGGTGAGGTCAGCATTGGACCAGCCGGGACGCCAACGGCCTGGCATGCATCGGCAATCTCGAAACGGTTTCGTGACATTGCCCACTCTCCGATGATCGCATCGAGCTCAGCAGCCGCAGCGGTGCGATCGGCGAAGGTCTGGTAGCGAGCATCGGTGGCCAGCGCCGGTTGGCCGATAACGCCGCACAGTGCGGTCCAGTCGGCATCGTCGCGACAACTGACGGCAACCCACATTTCGGCATTCTCATTGCCGGTCGCATCGACCTCGGGTGCGCAGCGATACATCGCACCGGGTGCCGCTTGTTCGGTATGAACACCCATAGGGCGAACAGAACCGGGCTCGATGGATTCGGCAGCCAACAAGTCGGCAATCGACCCGACCACGGCTTCGCACTGTGCGATTTCAATGTGTCCGCCAGGGACCGTGCCGCGAGAGCGACCGATGAGAGTGGCGAGTGCGCCACACGCCGACAGACGGCCAACGAAATGGTCGGGGAAGACCGACGCAGTGCCAGCGGGTTCGTCCTCATTTTCGTAGGACCACAGGAACGAAACGCCACCAGGGGCTTGTGTACTCGGACCGTAACCACGCCAATGTGCCCAAACGCCGCGAGAACCCATGAGTTGGCTGGCCACCATGGCAACGCCGGGATTGGCTGCCGAGAGATCTGCATAGCCAATGCCCAACGCGTCCATCGCGCCAGTGGTGACGTTTTCGATGACAACGTCGGACTCTTTCACCAGATCGAGAAGCAGTTGACGGCCTTCGGGGAACTTTGCATTCACGCCAAAACCACGCTTCGAGCGACTCGACGACGCGAATGACGGACCCATTTCAGTACCAGTCACGACTCGGATGAAGTCGTAGTGCGAACGAGTTTCGATCTTGATGACATCGGCGCCGTATTCACCGAAGAGGCGACCGGCTTCGACACCCACCGCACCCTGACCGAAGTCCATGACACGAAGTCCGGCAAGCGGCAACGATGGTGCACTCTTTGCTCTTGCCGTGCGCTTCTCGCCAAGCGATGCAAAGACCTGCTCGTTATGTTGGCCAATTGCCGGCGGCGGTGTTTGCGGACCCACACGGTTGCCATTGAATTCGAAATACCCCGAAGCCATTTGGGCGACCACACCAGGAGCAAGTTCCATGGATTGGAACGTTCCGCGTGAATCGAAATGCTCATTCGAGAGGGCGCGGGGAGCGTCGTACACGGGCGTGCAAACAATGCCGCGCTCTTGGGCCTTTGCGGAAACTTCCTCGACCGTGAGATCGGCAAAGAGTTCTTCGTAAAGCGGATTGAGAATCGCGTCGGCAATAGCAAACCGACCGGGGAAGGATTCGTATTCCTCGTCCTGCAGATATTCGGGTTCGCCAAGCCATGCGCGCATCTCGCGCCACTGCGGTGGACTGAGAACGATCAACCGCACATAACCATCGCGACATTTGAAGATTGGGTACACAGGACCAGAGCCGTTACGGAACTCAGGCGTGGCGTTGCCGGCAAGCACACGAGCGGTGTAGTTAGGCAGCGACCAGTCGGCACATTGCGACAAGGATTCGTTGAGCGAAATGTCGAGCAGCTGACCGGCGCCGGTTTCTTCTCGTTGCCACAAAGCGCACAGCGTCGCCCAGGTGGCCACTGAAGCAGCCACGTCGTTACTGAACTGACTCGGAGCAGGAAGCGGCTCGCGATTCAGCGCTCCGGCTTTGAAGGTCATGCCACCGGTCGCCGAGAGAACCTGATCGGTAATGACTCGACCCGCCCATGGGCCAGTGAGGCCGTAAGGGGTCACCGCTGCAACAACCAGATGCGGGTGATTGTCGGCAACCATCTGCACCGAAAGACCAGGAGCAACTTCGGGCCCCGAGGTCACGACGACATCGGCATGGTCGAGAAGTTCATGCAACTTGGCGACATCGGCCGCAGTGGTGAGATCGAGCGCTACGCCCAACTTCCCTGCATTGTTCACCGCAAAGGACAGTGAGATTCCTTTGCGCACGGGCGCGTAGTGGCGAGCCGGAGAACCTTCAGGTGATTCGACCTTGATGACCTCAGCGCCGAGATCGCCGAGGAGCCGTGGACATAGTTCGCCGTTGATCACGGTGAGATCGACAACGCGCAACCCTTCGAGCGGCCGACGACTCGCGCCCCCACTGCCATTCGACGAGTTCGTACCCTTTGGTGCGCTGGTCGTGTTGCTCATTTCGTCCCCCGGATCACGCGGCCTTCGAAGGGGGGAAGGTAGCAGGGGCACGGGCCGGCGGCCGGCTCGCAAGTTCTTCGCCGGTGGCTTTCAGAACCCGGAACTCCCCGTCTTCATCGAGTTGGGTGCTCCACCCCGGCCGATGGATCACCCCGTGATGATGGCGACAGAGGGCGACCGCATTCGGCAGATCTGACTGGCCACCGAGTTCCCACGCAATGACGTGATGAATATCGCAAAGGCGTGGACCTGCAGTGCAACCTGGGTAACGGCATCCTTGGTCTCGGACAAACACCGCTTGTCGTTGCGATGAGGTGAACTCTCGAACTGAACGGCCGTGGTTCAACACTCGCCCACCCGCGGTCATCAGGCGGCTCATGGCTGAGTCACAAGTGAAGACTCGTGACATCGCAGCAGACAGCACGCGGCCATCCAAGGTTGTGGCGGCACCGAAGACGTTGGTGAAGCTCTCAACAAACCAGGCCCGTTCTATTGGTCCGGCCCGATGGTGCTCGAGATAGGAATCGAGTTCTTCCCGAGTGCGAATGCCAGCACCTCGGAGCGACAGCGACCACATGGTCGGCAGATCGATCACCACGCTCACGTTGGGCCGCTGGCGACCAGCGTCACCATGATGCTGGTGATTATCGAGATAGAAGGCACAGAGCGTGACCAGCGCGTCGGCCCGACGTTCCGCCGCCAGCCGTGTCTCGCCTTCATCGTCGGGCCGTTCGGCCACCCGCAAGGCGGCTTCGACAACTGCAGCGCTGTCGGGATCGAATCGACCATCGAGGACAGCAAAATCTTCGAGCGTCCGGCTGAGAAACAGCGATCGCTGCGGGAGTTCGTCAAGCAAAGAACCAAGCCCCAAACGTGCTGCTTCAGCCTCGAGTTCGGCGTCGGCCCATTCGACCCAATGACGAAGAGCCATTCGAGATTCATGCGTAGACAAGCCATCGAGCGCCCGCACGGTTTCCTCGTCGTGAAGTGAGAATCGTTCCACGTGCCGGTCGGGGATGATTGCGACTGCCGCGTCGACCACCGGTCCAGCAATATCGCCGCGCACCCACGCGTCGCCAAGACTGCGCCAACGAGACAAACGTTCGGCACGACGCGACGCACGTCGAGCATCGGCATCGGTCAGTCCACTTCGATGACGCAGCCATGTGGCCATTGATCCGGCGCCATCGAGTTCGTGCAGTCCAGCGGAAACAAATGCGGCTTCGGCCAATGCCACGCGTGCAGTGAGCGCATCGAGCAGACCACGAACATCGACAAGTGCGTCGCCGTCGATCGGCACGACGAGCTCGTGAATCGCCCGCGCCAGATCTTCAAACTGCGAAGAAACTCTTTCGATCAGCGCTGTTCGTGACTCCATACGAGGAACCTACCGAACACCAGTTCGATCGCCAATGGGTCATTTGGATCATTTACCAACCGCTCGGTAATCGACGACTCAATGATCGAGAACGTTCACCGATCGCAGTCGTCGTTCCAAATGATGTTCCACCGCGCGTGTGGCTAATTGATCAACCTCATGCACCACGGCAGCCGCATCAGGCAATTCGCCCGCGGCTAACGCGTCGTTTAATTCCCCGCCAAGTATCTGACGCAACAACACAACCGCTTCCGGCGTAACCGGCGTACCCCGTCGACATACCCGACAGAGCAAGCCACCACTTTCGACATCGAAGGCAACCAGGGGCACATCGTCAGCACCGCATTGCACACAGGCCTCGACTTCAGGTCGGTAACCCTCAAGCGCCAATACCTTCCAATAGAACGCAGGCGTCACTAATGGTGAGGCAGAACTCTCAAGCGTTCGCAGAGCACCAAGCAGCATTCGGTAGAGCTGCGGATTCACTTCGCCTTCTTGAGCGAGCTGGTCGGCGACTTCCAGCATTGACACTCCGCGACCGATGCGATCGAGGTCTTCGCGAATCGCACGAAAGTTGTCGACGCTTTCGGCTTGCGTCACGAGATCGAGTTCGCGTCCTTCATAAAACTGTAAGACGCAATGGCTCATCGGCTCGAGACGCGATCCAAACTTCGACTTGGTCTTGCGCACACCTTTGGCAACGGCGCGCACTTTGCCGCGGTCTTTCGTCAGGAACACGACGATGCGATCGGCTTCACCAAGTTTGTAGGTGCGAAGCACGATTCCTTCATCGCGATGAATCGTGCCTTTTCCCATGTCGTCTGCCGATCAGGCTTCGGGGCTCAAGCCACCGAATCGACGGTCTCGCGCTTGGTATTCGCGCACTGCATCGAAGAGATTCTCGCGACGGAAGTCGGGCCACAGTGTGTCGGTGAAAACAAGTTCGCTGTAGGCCGCTTCCCACATAAGGAAATTGGAAGTGCGGAATTCGCCGGAGGTTCGCACGACAAGGTCGGGATCGGGCATCTGCGGGTCGTACAGACGCTTCGCAATCGCCTTCTCGTCGATCTTTGCGGCCGGAACACCCTCGGCCACAAGTTGCTTGACCGCATCGACCAGTTCTGCCCGGCCGCCATAGTTGAACGCAATCGTGAATGTCAGCGTGCGGTTGTTCTTCGTGAGTTCGATGGATTCGTCCATGCGACGAAGCAGCCGCTTCGGCACTCGCCAGTCGCGCCGGCCAATAAATCGCATTCGGACGTCTCGCTCATTTAATTCGTCGCGACGACGGACGAGCAGCGACTCGTTGAACCCCATGAGGAACCGAACCTCATCGGCAGGGCGACGCCAGTTCTCGGTGGAGAAGGCATAGACCGTGAGCCACTTCACGCCGAGGTCGAGCGCTCCCTCGACCGTGTCGAAGAGCGCTTCTTCGCCAGCAGCGTGCCCATCGGTGCGCTTCAGACCCCTGCTGGTGGCCCAACGACCATTGCCATCCATGACCGCAGCGATATGCACGGGGATGCGCGTCGGGTCGATACCAGGGATGTCCACCTGTGCGACGTTACCGCCGACCTACGACGGCGCCGGTACCATCGGTCTCCCATGGGTGCCGCCGACCGTCTCGTCGCCAACACCCGCCAGGCCCTCGAGCAGATCACAGCGCAGTTGCCGAGCGGTGAGCAACGAGATGGGCAGATCGAAATGGCCGAGGCCGTTGCCCGGTCGATCGTCGAAGGAAACCACCTTGTTGTCGAGGCCGGTACAGGCACGGGCAAGACCTTTGCCTACCTCGTGCCGTGCATCATCTCGGGCCGTCGCGTCGTGGTCGCCACCGCAACCAAAACGCTCCAAGACCAATTAGCGACCAAGGACCTTCCGTTCCTCACCGAACATCTTGATCACCCGTTCACCTTTGCGGTGTTGAAGGGGCGCTCCAATTACATCTGCCTCCAGCGCGTTCGCGAACTCGATGCCGATGGCGCCGAACAACTCGCTCTCGACATCGGCGGGCCGAAACCACCTTCCGAGGAACTCGCCGCGCTTGCACGCTGGTCCACCACCACACTCACGGGCGATCGATCTGAGTTGACGATTGAACCCTCGCCGCGGTCTTGGGCTGCGGTGAGCGTTGGCCCCCGAGAATGCCCCGGAGCAGCGAAATGCCCGAAGGGCGACGAGTGCTTTACCGAACGCGCTCGGCGCGCAGCGGCAGATGCCGATGTCGTTGTCGTGAATCTCCATCTCTATGGAATGCATCTGGCGACAAACGGTGCGGTGCTTCCCGAACATCAGGTCGTCATCATCGACGAGGCCCATCAGCTTGAAGACATCGTTGCGGCGACATCTGGTGTCGAACTCACCGCCGGGAGATTCACCGCTCTCGCCCGCAACATCGCAGCGATCATCGCTGATCCCGACATCGTTCGCGATATTGATGAACTCGGGTCGATGTGGCGCGACGCGCTCAGCGAGGAACGCGGTCGACGCATTCGCGGTCAGATCGATGGCGAACCAGCGCGCGTCCTCACTCTCGCTCGAGGTCGCGTCGACAAAGCAATGAGTGCACTTCGAGCCATTCCCGACGACAGCAAAGGCGATGTCGGAGCCCGCAAACAACGCGCGATGCAAGCGGCCACATCACTTATCGACGACATCAATTCGCTTCAAGAGATCAAAACCAGCGAGGTGGCCTGGGTCGAAGGCAGTGAGGAGTTTCCCGTTCTTCGTATTGCACCAATTGATGTCGGTGAACTTCTCGATGAAACGCTCTGGACCCAAACCACCGCTGTTCTCACCAGCGCAACATTGCCTACCGCGTTGCCGGTCCAGCTTGGGATCCCGGAAGAGCGATTCGAACGTGTCGATGTGGGCAGTCCATTCGACTATCCGGAACAAGCACTTCTCTATTGCGCTGCACATATGCCCGATCCCCGCAGCGCAACCTTCGATGAATCCATGCACGATGAACTCGAAGCGCTCATAAACGCGGCGGGCGGTCGCACGATGGCACTGTTTACGAGTTACCGGGCACTGAACCTCGCTGTCGAGGCATTACGCGAACGCGTGGACGTTCCCATCCTCGGGCAGGACGATTACCCGAAACCTGCGCTGATCGAACGATTCACTGATGATCCGGAATCGTGTTTGTTCGCAACGATGGGTTTCTGGCAGGGCGTCGATGTTCCTGGCGCAACGCTCAGCCTCGTCACCATTGATCGACTTCCATTTCCCCGCCCTGATGATCCGTTGCTTCAAGCCCGACGCGAACGAGCTCGAGCCGATGCGTTCAAGGTCGTCGACATTCCTCGGGCCACGACGCTTCTTGCCCAAGGCGCCGGCCGATTGATTCGCAGCACGAGCGACCGGGGCGTCGTCGCCGTCTTCGATCCCCGCATGGCAAGCGCCAATTACCGATGGGATTTCGTGAACTCGCTGCCGCCTATGAAGCGGACGAAGGATCGGGCCGAGGTCGAGAGCTATCTCGCCAGCCTGCAGGAACGCGAATAACTCGCGCTTTAGAACCCCAAACGGTCGAGGGCGCCGGCTTTTCGCTGCCAGTCCTTGTCGACCTTCACGAAGAGTTCCAAGTACGCGCCTTCGGGCAACTGTTCGCGAACGGCGATACCGACCTGCTTGAGCACCGAGCCTTTGTGGCCAATCACGATGCCCTTTTGTGATTCGCGTTCAACGAGAATCTCGCAACGGATACGTGGCCATTCCCATTCAACGACTCGGGTGGCAATGGAATGCGGAAGTTCATCGTTTGTGACGGCAAGCAATTGCTCGCGAACAAGTTCAGCCACCCAAAATGCTTCGGGGACATCGGTGACCATGTCGTCGGGATACCAAAGCGGCCCCTCGGGAAGGCGGGACACGATTTCTGCCACCAACTTGTCGACTCCTGCACCTGTAACCGCGGAAACCGGGAAGTAGGCCGACACATCGATCTGTTCGGCGGCGCGTGCCAACTGCGCAACGACGTCGTCGGGGGAAGCGATATCGGTCTTGTTCACAACAACGATCGCGTTGGCGGGAACCTTCTCGGCCACGAAGCGATCGCCAGGGCCGATCGGAGCGGTCGCGTCAACAACGAGGCAAACGACATCGACTCCGCTCGTCATTTCTGATGCGGTCCTGTTCAATCGCTCGCCCAACAAGGTGCGAGGACGGTGAATACCGGGCGTATCGACGAACACGATCTGCGTGTCTGGTCGATTCAACACCCCACGAATTTGCGAACGAGTGGTTTGAGGCTTGTCGGAGGTGATGGCCACCTTCTGCCCGAGAATTGCATTGAGAAGTGTTGACTTGCCCACATTGGGACGGCCAACGATGGACACGAACCCGGACTTCACTGGGTCAACCGCTCGATCCTCACCATGCCGATTCGACGTCCCTTCACCTGTTCTGCACGAAGGCGAAACTCGCCTTGTGTAGTGCTCTCACCCTCGAACGGTACGTGACCGAGCAGGTGAAACATCAAACCGCCGATTGTGTCCCAATCGCCCTCGGGCAAATCGACACCAACTAACTCGCTGACTTCATCCATCGGCATGCGCGCTTGAACGCGTAAATCGCCACCAGGAAGTCGTTCAACCATTGCTTCTTCATGATCGAATTCATCGACGATTTCGCCAATGAGTTCTTCGATGAGGTCCTCAAGCGTCACCAGGCCAGCCGTACCGCCGTATTCATCGATCACCACCGCCATATGCGCTTTACGAACTCTCATTTCCGACAGCAGTTCGGAAATCCGTTTGGTCTCAGGGACGAAATAGGCCCGCCGCGCGAATCGCGCCACCCTTGTTGCTTCGCGTCCAGTTCGCGATGCGCGAACCAAATCCTTGATGTACGCAACACCGGTGATGTCGTCGATGCCTTCGCCAAATACCGGAACACGACTGCGACCATCGGCCAGCGCGGCATCAAGAACTTCGGCGACAGTCAGCGAATCGGGCATCGCCAACATATCTGGCCGCGGAACCATCACTTCGCGGCAAATCGTGTCGCCGAATTCAAAGACCTGTTCGATGAGTTCGCGCTCTTCTTCTTCGAGAATGTCCGCCGATACTGCTTGATCGGCAAGCGCGAGGATTTCTTCTTCAGAAACAAATGGTCCGTCTTTCAGACCTTTCCCCGGAGCGATCACGTTCGTCAGACCAATGAATCCGCGCACAACAATGCGTAGCGGCCAGAAGCGCGCCAATGCCCAAATCACGGGCGTCACGATGCGAGCAGCACCCTCAGTGTGATCAATCGCCCACGTCTTCGGTAACGCTTCAGCAAAAACAAACACAAGAACGACATCGATCACGACGACCGCTGTAACGCCCCAAGTGTCAAACACTCGATAGGCCAAGATGCCGACCAACGTTGCTTGCACAAGCTGGCACGCGATCATTACGAGCATCACGCCATTGAGGTATTCCTCAGGATGAGAAACGAGAGCAACGACGCGCTTGCTCCCCCACCCGCCTGCGCTCTCAATCGCGTTCGCCTTCGATTCGGTCATGCGGTTCAGGGCGGTTTCGGCCATCGCCAAAAACGCGGTGGCGATCAGCAGCACAAGGGCAAAGCCCGTTAGCCACAGATCTGTCGACGTAAGCGTTGCCGCCACTAGAGCAGTGTTCATGCCCATGGATCGGCAGAGAGCGGCCCATAGTGGGCATCAAGCAATTCCCGCTCACGGTTCTGCATCTCGACTCGTTCTGGCTCTTCAGCATGGTCCATGCCCAGAAGATGCAAGATGCCGTGCACAACTAACAGTGCGACTTCATCGGTGAACGAACCAGCGTGAGTCGGAGCATTGCGCTCCGCCACCAACGGGCAGATCACGACATCGCCCAAAAGCAATGGGAGATCTTCTGGATCGTTTTCAATGCGATCAGGCCCAGGCCCGCCTGCATCAGGCCAGCGACCGGGAACATTCGGTTCACCATCAATAGGGAACGACAGAACGTCGGTAGGCCCATCGGTTTCCATAAACCGCAGATTGAGATCGCCGATTGTTTCCTCGTCGACGAACATCACCGATAGTTCCGCTTCACCTTCAACGCCTTCATCGGCAAGAACAGCAAGCGCAAGTTGCTGCCAGCGTTCAACATCAATCGTGATTGCTGCCTGTTCATCAGAAACAAAGACAGTGACAACGCCTTCGGCAGGGCCGCGTCGTTTCAATCGACGGCGACGAGGAGGCTCGTTCAACGCTTCGGCGCATTCTCGTATGCGGTCACGATGTCCTGAACGATGCGGTGACGAACAACATCGCCGGCGGTGAGCTTGACCCATTCGAGTCCCTCGATACCGGAAAGGATTGGTTCGAGTTCGAGGAGACCACTTCGTCCGCCTTGAAGATCGATCTGGGTGGTATCGCCGGTAATGACAACCTTTGATCCGAAGCCAATACGCGTGAGGAACATCTTCATCTGTTCCGGAGTCG
>CAIPQK010000101.1 GCA_903867185.1 uncultured Candidatus Nemicrothrix sp.
GAGCGGGGCTCGAAAGAGCTCGCAAACCGCGCCGTCTGGATGGTGTGCCTCTTCCCTGGTGCATTCGTGTTGGCTTGGGGATACGCCGAGTCTCTTTGGGTTCTTGCCGCTGTCGCGGGATTCTGGGCGATTCGGACTCGTAGGTGGGGTTGGGCGATTGTTGCCGGACTCGTCCTCGGACTCTCGAGACCTCTGGGCATCGTATTTGCGGCCCCAGTGGCGATCGAACTACTCCGTGTGTGGCGAAGTGCCAGGAACAACGAGCGAGCAGTCGGTGTCGCAGCAGTCGGTGCGCCCCTCGTCGCTACTGGGGCATACCTGCTTTGGGTGAATCGAGTCTTTGGCGATGCGTGGCTTCCCTTCTCCGTGCAAAACACGTTGAGGGGAACCTCGGTCAATCCCATCAGCAGGATGTGGGATGGAATGTCCCAGATGCTCGGATCTCATCGATTCTCCGATGGTCTTCATATCCCGTTTGCTCTCGCGTTCGTAGTGTTGCTAGCGCTGACATTCCGGTGGTGGCCAGTGTCCTACGGAATCTTTTCAGTGATCATCCTGTGCGCAGCCCTGGGCGCACAAAATCTGAATTCACTAGAGCGGTATGGAATAAACGCGTTCCCGCTTGCACTCACGCTTGCTGTCGCAACGAAGCATCCACTGTCAGATCGAGTTGTAACCGCGATCCTTGCCGGGGGAGTCGTTGCTCTCAGCGCGCTTGCGTGGACAGGTGCCTACGTTCCCTGACTGTTACAACTTCTCGAGTGCTCGTGCGCGATGATGTGGTTATGGGTACTGACTTGTTCGACACGGCACCACTTGATTTCGTTTGTCCTCGATGTTCCCTGCCCGCGAGCGCGCGTTTCTACGGTCCATGCGAGGAGTGTCGCGATGCGATGAGAGCAACGTTGGGGTCAGCACCTCGCGAGATGGAGACCGTGGCCTACGAGCCGAAGATGAATGTTGTTCCGAATGCTGTCGCTTCAAAGGATTAAAGAGACAACGAAGGGAATCAGCTCTCGATTGCTACTTCTTCGATCGTCACTGTCGTCATAACGTCGCCGACTGCGATGGTCTTAACAACGTCGAGTCCGGCAATGGTGTGGCCGAAGAGGCTGTACTGCTTCGGAAGACCCGGTTGATCACCGAGACAAATGAAGAACTGGGAGCCGTTGGTGTCTGGGCCCGAGTTCGCCATGGCAACGGCGCCATCTCGGTAATTGCCTTGAACAGGTTCATCGGCGAATTTGTAACCAGGACCACCGGTGCCATTGCCTGTCGGGCATCCACCTTGGATAACGAAACCGGCGACGACGCGGTGGAATGTGAGTCCGTCGTAGAAGCCAGCCCGTGCGAGGGTGACGAAATTGTTCACCGTGTTTGGTGCGATGCGCGGATCAAGATCCATGACAATCTCGCCCTTCGGGGTCGCGATCGTGACGCGGTAGATGGTTGACGTGTCGATTGTGAATTCCGGTGCGGATGCCATGTCCGTATCGTGGCACAGACAGAGACCCCCTAGGCTCAAATCCATGCCGGTCACGCATCAAGCCGCCTCACAGGAGCTTGCTCGTCGTGATCAGGTCATGAAAGGGCTCGTTGAGCGACATGGATTGATGAAGATTGGAGCGGCGCCTCCTGCTTCAAAGCGATTCGAAACTCTCGCGAATGCGATTGCCTCACAGCAACTCAACGGGCGAGCTGCGGCGTCTATATGGGCCCGTGTGAAGGCCTTGGTCGACGGCGCATTCACCGCAGATGCAATTCTGGCGCTGCCCATCACGCAGCTGCGCGGAGCCGGGCTTTCGGGTTCCAAATGTGCCTCGATACTTGACCTCGCTGAACAGGTCTCCGACGGACGGGTGCGTTTGGATCGCATCGGCCGGTTAACAGACGATGAAGTGGTCGATCACCTCGTGGCTGTACGCGGTATCGGGCCGTGGACCGCGCAGATATTTTTGATGTTCACGCTCCGCCGTCTCGATGTGTGGCCGACCGGCGACTACGGCGTACGAAGTGGTTACGGCCGAGCATTCAATGGTGGCGTTATGCCAACTGCTCGTGAGCTTGAACCCCTTGGTGATCGGTTCGCCCCGTACCGCAGTGTCGCGGCTTGGTATTGCTGGGCAGCCGCCGATGATCCCGAGTATCGCTGAAAACGATTAGATCGTTACGGCAGTGCCTTGCAATGGGAAGTGACAGGCCACGTAGTGATCTTCACCCACTGCAGTCATGACCGGTTCGACCTGTGCACACAACTCTTGTGCGTTCGGACATCTTGTGCGGAAACGGCATCCGCTCGGAGGAGCGACGGGCGATGGGATTTCTCCTGACAAACCAGCGAAATCGCCCTTAGGTGCATCGGGGTCCGGATGGGGGATTGAGTCCAGAAGTGTCTTTGTATACGGATGAGCCGGCGTTGAATACAAGGCGTCGGGGTCGCCGACCTCACACAGTTTGCCGAGGTACATCACCGCAACGCGATCGCTCACGTTCTTCACAACGGCGAGATCGTGGGCGATGAAAAGCATTGTGAGCCCGTGCTGCTCCTTTAGATCCTGAAGAAGATTAAGAATCTGGGCCTGGACGGAAACGTCGAGAGCTGAAACAGGTTCATCGCAGATCAATAATTTCGGCTCAAGCATGAGTGAACGCGCGATACAGATTCGCTGACATTGCCCACCCGAGAATTCTGAAGGACGTCGAGAACGTGCTCCCTCGGGATCAATACCGACCGATTCGAGAGTGCGATCCACGAGCTCGTATTGTTCCGCCGTTGTTCCGCGCTTCCAGATTTTGAGGGGTTCCGCGACGATGTCGGTGACCTTGCGCCGCGGATTTAACGAGGAAATCGGATCCTGGAAGATCATTTGCATCTGCGGGCGAAGCTCTCTGAGCTCGGACCCGGACAATTCTGTGAGGTCTTGCTGTTCGAGGAAGACAGAACCTGAAGTCGGTGAGGGCATCTGCATGAGGGCCCGACCTGTTGTCGACTTACCTGATCCGGATTCACCGACAAGGCCGAGGGTCTCACCTGGAAGAAGATCCAAACTCACATCACTGACGGCGTGCACCTTCAACCCAGTCGAGCCGATAGGAAATTCCACCACCAAGTTTTCGGCCCGCAATATGGCCGCTGATGCGTCTCGCAAATGAGCGGTACCCGATCCAGCCACTAGCGATCACCTACCGACGACATAGATCCGGGAGCCGGAATGCCGACAGGGACGCCAGCAGCAAGATTTCGTGCAAGGGCTTCCCGATTCGAATCGGTGCCCACCGGATACCAGCACCGCCACGCGTGACCATTCTCAGTTTCGAGCGGTGGTTCCTCCACCAAGCATCGTTCTTGGACATAACGACACCGAGGAGCGAAATTGCAACCATTTGGCGGCGAAAGGAGGTTTGGTGGGCGGCCTGGGATGGCCTCGAGACGCGTGTGGCTTGGGCTTTCAATTCGCGGAATCGAACGCAAGAGAGCTTCGGTGTAAGGCATTCGCACATTACGGAAAAGTTCCGAAGTTGCCGCCTGCTCTACAACCTTGCCGCCATACATCACCATGATTTCGTCGGTTCGACTGGCAACGACGCCGAGGTCGTGACTCACAAGAATCATCGCCATGTGGCGATCGCGCTGAAGATCGTCGAGCAAATCAAGTATTTGAGCTTGCACTGTGACGTCGAGAGCGGTGGTTGGCTCGTCAGCGAAGAGAATCTTGGGTCCGCAAGCCAGTGCGATTGCGATGGTCACGCGCTGACGCATGCCGCCGGAAAGTTGATGGGGGTATTCGCTAAGGCGACGTTCGGGCTCGGGGATTCCGACCTGGCGAAGGAGCGCAGTTGCCGTAGCTGTGGCCTCGTCTTTATCGACGCCTAGATGATGACGGAGCGACTCGGTGATTTGCTTGCCGATCTTCATTACGGGATTGAGCGAAGTCATGGGGTCTTGAAACACCATCGCCATTTCAGCGCCCCAAACCTTGCTCATCTGCTTTTCGTTATAGGAAATGACGTCTTGACCTTCGTACAGGACGTGGCCTTCGCGAACGACATTTCGCTTCGGAAGCAATCCCATGATCGAACGGGCGAGGACAGTCTTGCCTGATCCCGATTCACCTACGACCCCAAGTGTTTTGCCTCGGTCTAGAACAAAGGAGACGTCGTCGACTGCATGGACAACGCCATGCTCTGTGCGGAACGAGGTAGAGAGGTTTGTTACCTCGAGTAGTGGTGAGTTCTGCGCGTGGGGAGAGGTGTCGGTCATGATCAGCCCTCCTTCACATCGGTGTACTCGCGAATTCGATCACCAGAAAAGTTCAGAGCAAGAACGGTAAGGAACAGAACAGCGCTCGGAATGAGCGAGATCCAAGGAGCCCCGTTTTCGAGTGCCGGTTTGCCGCTCACAATCATGTTGCCCCAAGTTGCCGTTGAGGCAGCGTCGATCGACAGGCCGAGGAAGGACAATCCACCCTCAGCCACGATTGCCACGGCTATGGCAATGATTGAGAAGGAGAGCAGCGGCGGAACGATATTCGGCAGAATTTCTCGCCGCAGAATCCGCACATGGCTTGCGCCGAGCGATCGGGCGGCTGTGACGAATTCGCGCTGACCGTAGATGAGAGCATTCGCTCGCACGAGTCGAGCCGTGGGGGCAATCGCAACGATGCCGAGAGCAATCGAGACGGTCAGGACCGTTTTCGAATCGGTGAAATTGACGATGGCTAAAGCGAGAAGCAAAGCGGGGAACGAGAGCAACACATCCATTGCCACCATCAGCACAGTTTCGGTCTTACCTCGCAGGTATCCAGCAGCGACTCCGACTGCTGTGCCGATAACACCACCAAACAGGATCGAGAGAAATCCAACTGCCAATGATGCTCGAGCACCCCAGATGACGCGACAGAAAATATCGCGCCCGAGGGCATCGGTCCCGAACCAGAACTGACTACACGGCGCGATGCGGGGACGCCCGACGATCTTGGCTGGATTCTTGATCGGAAGCCATGGTGCGGTGACGGCAAGAACAACAACAAGAATGAAGAATCCGGCTGCAAACCAGAAAAAAAGACCCAATCGCTTCTTAGGTCTCGCGCCGTCCACCTGATCCGGATCAAGAGCGTGCAGAACTTCCAGATCATGTGAGTCGCCATCGGCGATGCGCGTCACTTCGGTGGCGAGGTCACCACTCGATGCGAACACCGAGTCTTTAGCCGGACGACCGGCGTTCTCAGGCGAGGGCGCGGGCATGACGAATCCTGGGGTCGAGTGCGGCGTAGAGAAGATCTACGAGGAAATTCACGAGAACGTAAGCGCAGGCAATAACCACGATTGCGCCTTGCACCGGGACGTAGTCCTGACCCTGAATGGCGGCGTAGGTGTAACCGCCCAGTCCATTCAGGCCGAAGATGACTTCAAGGATGATGGTGCCGCCCACAAGCCGGCCGAAGTTGAGACCGATCACGGTGATGAGCGAAAACGTCGAAGGCTTAAACGCATGGCCGTAAAGGACTCGGCGCGGAGACATGCCTTTCGCGCGGGCCATAGCGATGTAGTCCTCTTGCATCGTGGCGATGAGATCAGTTCGCAGAAGTCGCATGTATACCGCCATCTCCGCAACAGCGAGACAGATTGCTGGAATCGTGAGTGAGGCCAAGCTCTTCAACGGGTCTGCGCTGAAAGCCGTGTATCCGGTGGCGTTGCCAATCCCTAATGTCACTGGGAAGACCCAAATCAGCAACATGGCCAGGACAAAGTTCGGGATTGCCAGCAGCATGAATAAGGTGCCGCTGGAAAATCGATCAAGAATCCCTCCGGCCCGCTTAGCTGCAGCGAACGCCAAGGGTATTGATACAAGCAGCGCGAGGAACTGTGAGTACAGAAGCAACTCGATTGTTACGGGCATTCGTTCAGCGAGGGCTTCTGAGACGGGCTGCGCGTTTCGAGCAGAAGCGCCGAGATCACCAGTAACGGCATCGCCGAGCCAACGCACATAGCGAACGGGCATCGGGTCATTGAGATGAAACTCAATACGCTTCTGGTCGACGCATTCTTGGCCACCGGCTCCAGCGCACAGTCGCGTGGCGGTGTCGCCAGGAAGGAGTTCGAGAAGGAGGAACGACAAGAAAGTCACGCACAGCAGAACAACTATGAGTTGCGCCAGCTTCCTGCGTACAAACCTCATCGTGTTGCCTCAAGAGTGTTCGGAGCGGGGTTCGGTGACATTCGATCTGTAAGTCTGGTGGTGCAACTTTCGAGGCGTAACTGCCCTCGTGTGACTCTCGCCACATACCGGAAACTAGGCATGGCCTTGTGAACTGTCAACTACTCAGAGACTAGTTGACCTACTGAAGCATTGGTTTCAGGCATGTTGGCGAGGCGGGTAACAGCCGATGGCTCTGGCGCCTCTCACCACTGAGACCTTGACTGAAGCACCTTCTTAAGGACGGCTGGTCGGTCTGTCATGATGCCGTCAACGCCAAGCTCAAGCAGTCGTCGCATCTCGTCTGGTTCGTCGATCGTCCAAATGTGCACCGGCAGGCCCAATCGATGAGCTCGTCGGAGGAATCTGCGATCGACGAGGGGGACCTTTCCGGCATGCGTTGGGACTTGGACACAGTTGTCGGCGGGACGTGAGCGGCCCAGTCCGAAACTCGAAGCTCGCAACTTCGCGACCGACCTTGGGCCCATTGATGTGCAAACGGCTTCGCCGAATCTGTCACGGAACTCTTCGATGCGTCGATCGGAAAACGAACCTATACAGACGCGATCGAGGGCACGAGCATTTCGGAGAAGAGCGGCCAGCGGCTCAACAACTTCGTCGTGCTTTGGATCGATATTGATTCGAAGCTCTGGCCAGGTCGTGAGGAGATCCTCGAGCAAAGGAATAGGGGCAATCCCATCGATACGAGCTTCAGAAACCTCCGACCAAGGCAACTCCGCAATCAGGCCGGTCCGATCGGTGACTCGATCGAGGTGATCATCGTGGAACGCTATGACCACTCCGTCAGCGGTTACGTGGGCATCAGTTTCGACATATCGAAAACCGAGATTGACAGCTTGAGAGAAGGCCTCCAAAGAGTTCTCGGGCCAATCTCCGGCGCCGCCCCGGTGTGCGAATGGGATTGGGCCCACATGGTCGAGATAGGGGTGAACTGGTCGAGTCATGGCCGCACCGTAGACCTCCACGAGTAGGGAAGTTGAGGAGTGCCGATACCCTCAACCCGTGGGAAGAATTGATCGCTTCGCAATGCTCATGTCCGGCGACGAGAGTTTGATCAACGTTGATGAAGCCGCCTTCGTTCTGGCGTCACATTTCCATGAAGACCTGATTGTCGAAGATGGCATGGCTCATCTCGATCGTTTGGCGGAAGGCTGCGGCTCTTCTCTCGAAGCAGTCCGCGCCCGGATCTTTGATGAACTTGGATTCAACGGCAACTCTTGTGGCTATTACGACCAGAACAATTCATGTCTTGATTTCGTCATCGAAAAGCGTCTCGGAATACCAATCACACTTTCGATTGTCGTGATGGCGATTGGTCGTCGAGTGGGGCGAGCCTTTGATGGCGTTGGCATGCCCGGACATTTCCTTACGATCGATACCGATACCGGTACCTACATCGATGCCTTTGATCGTGGCGCGGTGCTCGATGAACTTGGATGCCAGCAATTGTTCAAACAGTTGCACGGACCAGATGCTCCGTGGCATCAGTCGATGCTCGCGCCAATCGGAACTCGTGGGATCGTTCGACGCATGCTGAATAATCTCGCCCAAGTTGCGACACTCGAGAACGATCATCGGTCACGGGTTATTGCAACTCGCCTTCGCAGTTTGCTTCCCGACGCTTCAATCTGGGAGCGCGCGGAACTGGCTCGTGCCTATGAGGCATCTGGCGATTTCGAAAAGGCCTCATGTGTCCTCGAGGCAGTCGCCGCCGAGGCGCCGCCCGACGAGGCGACAGGATTGCGTTTTGCTGCTGCCGGATTACGGGCCCGACTGAACTGAGCGCTCTCGGAATCAAATGATTCGGAGATGATCCAGCTCGCCGGTAGCGTGGGCGCATGACTCGTCGCACCAAGATCATCGCTTCTATAGGCCCGGCGTCAGATGATCCGCGCGTACTGAAGGGTCTGATGCAGTCCGGGATGGATATCGCACGCATCAATCTTTCGCACGAATCACTCGAATTAGCGCTTGAGCGGTACCACCGGATTCGTGCGGTTGCTGCTGATCTGGGTCGACCTATTGGCATCTTGGCCGATCTACCGGGTCCCAAAGTTCGCCTCGGAAAACTTCCCGGAGACGGCGTGCTTCTTGTCGATGGGCAGGAATTTCTCGTCACTCCCGGCGCTGGTTCGAGCACTGCCGAGGTCTTCCAGGTCGATTACGAGGATTTGCTGACCGATATTCAAGAAGGCGATCACTTGGTCTTCGGCGACGGTGCGGTGCAAGTTCTCTCGCTCGGTCGCCAAGGGGATCACCTTCGAGTCCGAGTGAATCACGGCGGTCATCTCACCGGTCGACCCGGAATTCACATCCCTTCTGATCGACTTCGTATCGCAACTCCCACCCCCGAAGATCTGCGATTCCTCGACGCATTTGTTGAAGTCGGCGTCGACATGGTTGCACTGTCATTCGTGCGCTCGGCCCACGATGTGCGCCGGGTAGGTGTTGAACCAGCTCCACGAGGGCCAATGGTTGTTGCCAAGATCGAAACCCGCGCAGCGGTTCAGAACTTGGCGTCAATTGTCGAAGTCGCGGACGCCGTGATGGTTGCGCGTGGTGACCTTGGCTCGGAGTTTCCAATCGAGGAGTTACCGCATCTGCAGAAGGAAATTATTCGGCGCTGCATAGCGGCTGGCCGTCCGGTCATTACTGCGACCCAGATGCTCGAATCGATGATCCACTCTCCGAGCCCAACACGCGCTGAAGCTTCTGATGTTGCAAACGCGGTCTTTGATGGATCGTCGGCTGTGATGCTCTCGGGGGAGACAGCCATAGGTGATGATCCCGAACATGTTGTCGATGTCATGGCCAGAATTGCCGCTCGGGCCGATGAGAAATTCGACTACGCCGGATGGCCAACCCTTCTTGCCTCCCTTCAACTGGCGACAGGCGATAGCGCCGAGTCTCGTGTCACGAATGCCGTTACCTCCGCAGCTCAACGCGCTGCGAGCGAAATCGGAGCCGCAGCAATTCTTTGTATCTCGCAAAGTGGTTTCACCGTTCGTTCGGTTGCTCGATTTCGTCCGAAAGCAAAGATCCTCGGATTTTCCTCTGATCCACGAACGATCAATCAGCTAACCCTGAGCTGGGGTACCACCCCATACCATCTCGAGGCCACGGGCAGCGCGGATGAACTCACCGACGAGGCGATTTCTCTTGCCCGTTCGAAGGGTGAAATACATCCAGGCGATCTCGTTGTGGTCGTCGGCGGCTCCCGTTTCTCGAAGGGTCGAGTCACCGACACCGTTCGTGTGGTCGAAGTCCCGTAACTCGGTGCGACTGAGAATTCTCCGGCACCATTCGATTGCGAGAGCGTGTGAAGCGTCAGTAGATCTCGTAGCGTGGCGCCGTGACTGATTCCCGACCGATCAACCTCTCAACCTCCGGCCCCCCCGAGGCAGTGCTCCCAGAAGAACCGGCGGCGCTTCGCCATGCACTTGAGCAGGCCCAAAACAGCGAAGAGAACCGCTTAGGGCTCCTGGGAGACATTGCCGGTCGAGCCCCTCGGTCGAGCAGTGTTTGGGCAGCGATGGGTGAGAGCGCATCATCGACCATCGAGGCCTATGCCTATTTCCGTGTCGGATATCACCGAGGTCTAGATGCGTTACGCGCAAACGGGTGGCGCGGATCTGGTTATGTCCGTTGGGTCAATGCCTCCAACCGCGGGTTTCTGACCTGTCTCGCCGGGCTCGCCAACTGCGCAGCCTTGATTGGCGAAGTTGATGAAGCAGAACGTTGCGAACTGTTCCTTCGCCAGTGTGATCCGTCCTGGCCGCCTGCTGATTTTCCTGGTTGAACGTTGACGCTTGTGAGCTTCACCGGAGCGATACTCACGGGTGGGGCTTCAACCCGCATGGGTCAAGACAAAGCGTTACTGGCGATCGCTGGTTCCGAAATGACGTCGATCGTTGCGGTTGCTCTCGTCGAGGCGGGCGCTCGAGAGGTCCTTACTGTCGGCGGAGACCTCGCCGCGTTGTCGTGTCTATCGGGCGTGAATCGATCAGTTCCCGACGACGATCCTGGTGAGGGGCCCCTTGCCGGAATCCTGACAGCGATGCGCTATGCAATCGACGATGTCATCGTGGTGCTGGCTTGCGACACACCAGCGATCACATCGGCAGCGCCACTGGCCCTTGTCGCGGCATTGCTGACTGAGCCCGCCGCAGGGGTTGCCTACGCCGAAGTCGAAGGGCGGGTTCAACCTCTCACAGCGGCTTGGCGGATCAGCCGTTCGTGGGAGGTTGTTTCGAAAGCATTCGCAGAAGGAGAACGGGCGCCCCGGGCTGTCTTTACGAGTCTGGACGGCGTCGCAGTGAAAGATGTTCTCGCCTCTGCGGTCGATGATGTCGATCACCCTTCCGACCTTCGACGCTACGCTGCTGACCCATTGAGATCTTCGACTCCGAATGAGGATTCACGTTGAGCGCAGTTCCTGAAATCGATCTGGCCACCCTAGAGATGCTTCTTGCTGAACCCATCGTTCTGGTTGACGTTAGAGAAGACGATGAATACTCAGACGGACACGTGGCCAGCGCTGTGCACATAGCGCTATCGACGGTGCCCGATCGTGTTGACGAGATCCCATCAGAAGGACCGGTCTATGTCATTTGTGCTGTCGGTGGACGCAGTGGCAAAGCTGCCGAGTTCCTCCGGACAAAGGGGATCGATGCCATCAACGTTGCGGGAGGCACCAACGGTTGGGTCGACTCCGGGCGTCCAATCGTCCGCGGAACATCGCCAGTTTGATGTTGACACGTGACTGACCCTGACTTTCGAATTGTCGATACCGAGAGCGGATTTGCTCGAGTTATAGAACTGCTTCGCGGTCAACCCTGTTACGCCCTCGATACAGAATTTCACCGGGAGCGGACCTATTACCCGAAGCTCGCGTTGGTCCAGATTGCTTGGCCAGGCGACTTGGTTTTGGTCGACCCATTGGCTGTAGATCTGCGACCGTTTGCCGAGATCCTCGAGAGTGACGCCGTGGCCGTCCTCCATGCAGCCGATCAGGATCTCGAAATACTTGAACTGGTTTGCGGAACAGTTCCGCGTGTGCTCTTCGATACGCAGATCGCTGCCGGGTTTTTGGGTCTCAGCACGCCATCGCTCACGACGATCTATGAGCGGTTCGTGGACTTTCGTGTCGGCAAAGGTGATCGTCTTACTGACTGGTTGCAGCGACCCCTAACAGATGGACAGCTCATCTATGCGGCGAATGATGTCGCTCGGCTCCTCGAGGCGAAAGATCGAATCGTCGAGCAACTCGAAGTGCGCGGAAGATTGAGCTGGGCGTTGGATGAATGCGAAATCCAACGAGTCCGTTTACGTGGTCAGCGGAACCCTGATGAAGCGTGGCGTCGAATTAAAGAAGCTCGCCAATTGCGTGGTTCCGCTAGGACCGTCGCGAGATCACTCGCTGCGTGGCGCGAGCGTCGCGCCGCCGCTCTCGACATTCCAGTGAGGTATGTCCTTTCAGATATTGCACTCACCGGCATTGCACAGCGGCCCCCGAAGGATCGCCGAGACCTCGAAAAGGTGCGCGGGTTCGACCGCGGCACCCGAGAAGAGGTCGTGGGGGAGATCCTCGGAGCCGTGAAGGCGGGGATCGCCGATAAGAACCCCGTCGTTGATGATGTCGTCCCGGGGGGTGTCGAGAAGGACCTCCGACCAGCAATCGCTCTCATCTCCGCTTGGGTGGCCCAACTGGCCCGTGATCTCGAACTCGATGCTTCGATTTTGGCCACAAGGGGAGATATCGAGGCCTTTCTGAGGGGCGATGCCAACGCTCGTCTCGCCACAGGGTGGCGGGAGGCCCTCGCCGGGAGCCCTGTTCGCAGCCTCCTCGAGGGGGGCGCAGCGGTCGCTTTTGCCGGAAATGGCGAATTGGTGATCGAAGAACGATCCCGGAAACCCTTGTCATGAGGAAATCTCCCTCTGAGATGACACAGGACTGCCTCTGGTGCCGATACACTCATGCGGCAATCTCACCGACGGGAGTTGGCCGTTGAAAAAGGGTCGACATCGGCGTTTTGAGGAAGCGAGAGCCCTCAAGCGCACCAACGAAAATCTTGACGCGATCCTCGATGCTCGCGATGCCGAACCGTGCCCCGAGTGTGGGGCCGATCCGGGCCATGACCATTCGTCGTGGTGTATGTACGACGCCGAGGCCGATCGCGACGAAAGCGCCTGGCCTTCCTGAACTCCCATCGGTCCAGTGCCGGTGGACCGAACTGAAAGACAATCGTGCCCCCCACCTCTTCTCTCCCGTTGCGTAGCGTCGCGCTCGTCGCCCACGTTGATCATGGCAAGACCACCCTCGTCGATGCGTTGCTTCGTGCGACCGGCACGTTCAGTGATCATGCCGCTGTCGTCGACCGAATCATGGATTCGAACGATCAGGAACGCGAACGCGGCATCACGATCCTCGCCAAGGCCGCTTCGGTCACATGGAACGACATCCAGATCAACCTCGTCGACACCCCAGGCCACTCCGATTTCGGTGGCGAGGTTGAACGGGCCCTTTCGATGGTCGACGGCGTCATTCTTCTCGTCGATGCTGCTGAAGGCCCCTTGCCTCAGACCCGTTACGTGCTCTCAAAGGCTCTCGCTCTGTCGCTGCCGACTGTTGTTGTCATCAACAAGGTCGATCGCCAGGATGCTCGGCCTGAAGAGGTTCTCGACGAGATCTACCAATTGTTCCTCGACCTTGATGCCGATGAACATGCCATCGAGTTCCCCGTTATCTCCGCTATTGCCCGAGACGGGAAAGCGGTCTCCGGAATAGGAATGCCGGGCGAAGATGATGATCTCACCCCGCTGTTCCAGGCCATAGTCGACGCGATCCCCGCTCCGACCGGTGATCCCGACGCTCCGGTGCAGGCGATTGTCACCAACCTCGATGCGTCTGAATATCTTGGCCGTCTCGCCATTGGTCGCGTGATGCAGGGAACGCTCCGTCGAGGCGAACAAGTTGCACTCTGTGAAGAGGACGAAGGACAGAACCCGCTTCGGCGAAAGCTGACCCAACTCATGGCGTTCTCTGGCATCGGCCGCCTCGAGGTTGATTCGGTCAGAGCTGGAGACCTTTTCATTGTGGCCGGTTTCCCTGAAGTCGAGATCGGCGACACGCTTGCTGACTCAGTAAGCCCTGTTGCGTTGCCTCGTCTTACCGTCGATGAACCAGTGCTTCGTATGACGTTTGGCGTCAACACTTCGCCCCTTGCTGGCAAGGAAGGCCAATTCCTTACGTCTCGGCATCTTCGTGATCGGCTCGACCGAGAGATTCTCGGCAACGTTTCGATCAAGGTCGAGCCCACCGAATCTCCTGACATCATCGAGGTCTCAGGCCGAGGCGAGCTTCAACTCGCTGTACTGATCGAGACGATGCGCCGAGAGGGCTACGAGCTTCAGGTCAGTCGACCGGAAGTCATCGTCAAACTGATCGATGGCACCAAACATGAACCGCTTGAGCGAGCAGTCATCGACGTTCCCGACGAGCACGTCGGAACTGTCACGCAGGCTCTCGCCCCCCGCAAGGGACGCGTTACCGATCTTCGACCGGGCGACACAGGCCGAACGATTGTGACCGTCGAAGCTCCCGCACGTGGTCTTATTGGGTTCCGCTCCGGGTTACTTACTGCTACACGCGGTACTGCCCTGATGCATCAACACAACGCTGGTTGGGTGTCATGGGTCGGTGATCTCCCCACCCGTAAGGGCGGCGCCATGATTTCTGACCGCGACGGAACGTCGACTGGTTACGCAATCGGAAACCTTCAAGAACGTGGCGAAATGTTCATCGGTTCAGGTGAGGCGGTCTACGAGGGAATGATCGTCGGAGAGAACTCACGCAGCGACGACATGATGATCAACATCATCCGTGAAAAGCAGAAGACCAACATTCGTACCCATTCCGCTGACGAAGCGATCAAACTCGTGCCGCCTCGCGAAGTTACGCTTGAAACTGCGATCGAGTTCATCGGCGACGACGAACTGGTAGAGATCACGCCACAATCGCTTCGACTTCGTAAGCGCATGCTTAAAGAAGCGGATCGTCGACGCACCAACAAGAAATAAGTGTCCTGTCGGTTGCTTAGTCGGCGCTTGCAGCGGTGCGTTTCATCGAAGGATGCGGAAGAAAGACTTCGGTTCCTTTTCGTTCAATGATTTCTACGATGTGGTCGTACGCGCCTTGCCCAACGAGAGCAACGATCTCGTCTTTGCTCGAGACATAGACCGGGTCGGCGCCTACAAAGGCGCGTGGGTCTTCGGTGCACCACCAGTGGAAGTCGTCTCCGCCTTCACCCCAGTCACGGCGTTTCCATTCCCGGAGAATATTTGTTTCCCATTCATTGTCGTCGATGTGGAAATCGAGTCGGACGGGAACCTGCCAGCAGACTTCAGGTTTCCAGTCGATGAAGTTCTCTCCGCGAGACTGTGCCGCTGTGTGAAATGCGCAGCCGGCTCCGCCTTCAAATCCGGGACGATTGAGAAAGATGCAGGCGTCTTCGTGACGGCGCGTGACCCATTCCCCATGGTCCTTGTGGATCGGGCCACCAAGTTCTGCAGCGACAGCTTTGAACTGCCACTCGTCGTCGCGTAGGCGAGGGAAGACTTCCGCCACTCGTTTGCGATCGTCTTTGTCAGCAAAATGGGCCCCGTGAGAGCAGCAACCAAACATCTTTTCGGGCGCCGCTTCTTCTTCAATTCCTAGACAGCCGTCACCGTAGATGCACTTCCAGTTACTCGTAAGCCAGGTGACATCGAAGGTGTAGGTCTCTCCATCGAGATCGAATGAGATCCACTCGTGGGTGTCGTCATCGGTGATCTCGCTTCGTTGCCCAGCCATCGAACCATCCGTTCACTATCGGGTAAAGAGGACGAGCGAAACCCTAGTTGCTGGCTCTGTCTCAACCGGTGAGTAAGGATACGGACATGTCTGGAGAATTCGACGAACTACGAACTCGACTCGAAACGATTGCCGAGGAATTGGCTGACCTCGCAATCATTCGACTGCGTGAATCGATTGACGCGGGTGGTCACGAATTGCCGGTCGATGAGAAGCGATTAACAAGGGCTCGACGCGCCGTCGAGAAAGCCATTGTTCTGCTGAGTGAGCCCGACGACTCGATGGACTGAGTCAGACGCCAGCAAGACGGCCGTAAAGCGTGGTGCGTTGAACGGCGTTGCGGCCAATTGGAGCCACGAGTTCAGCAAAGTCAGACGGTTCCATGCCCTGGCCATGATCGGCTCCGGCGGCTCGGCTGATGTTTTCGTCCATCAGCGTTCCACCCAGATCGTTGGCGCCAGCCTGCAGTGCTTGTCTGGATCCATTGGCGCCAAGCTTCACCCACGATGCCTGAATGTTGTCGATGAGCCCGCGGTAGGCAATGCGCGGAATTGCGTGCATGAGCATTGTCTCGCGGAATGTTGGGCCTCTCCGGGCCTTCTTCTGGAGATACAACGGAGTTGCCATGTGCACGAATGGAAGCGGCACGAATTCGGTGAATCCGCCGGTTTCTTTCTGCAGATCGCGGGTTCGGACAATGTGTCGGGCCCAATGAATTGGCCGTTCGACGGAACCAAACATGATCGTGATGTTGGACCGAAGACCAACGCTATGTGCGGTTCGGTGGGCCTCGAGCCATTCTTCGGTGTTGATCTTGTCTGAACAGATGATGGCTCGAATTTCGTCATCAAGAATCTCGGCGGCCGTACCCGGGAGTGTTTTCAGACCAGCTTCTTTGAGTCGGCGGAGGTAGGAGTCGAGTGGTTCATCAAGACGTCGTGCGCCCTCGGTTACTTCGAGTGCGGTGAACCCGTGAATGTGAATTTCGGGCACTGCTTCGGAGACGGCGCGAGCGACGTCGATGTAGTAATTGCCGTCGAAGTCCGGGTGGATTCCACCCTGTAGACAAACTTCAGTAGCTCCGAGGTCTGCCGCTTCGCGACTTCGGGTAGCGATGTCGTCGAGTGTCAACAGGTACGGAGTACCGCGGAGATTAAGAGACAGAGGGCCTTTACTGAAACCACAGAATTTGCACTTAAACGTGCAAACATTTGTGTAATTGATGTTCCGATTGTGAACCCAAGTGACGGTGTCTCCAACAGCTTCCTGTCGAAGTTCATCGGCCAATTGCGTAACGGCCGCGAAGTTCTGTCCACGAGCTCCGAAAAGCGTGACGATCTCGTCGAGCCCGGGCTCTTGTCCTAAGCGCACTCCAGCGATGACTTCGGCAACTGCGCCTGTAGACCTTCCCTCTGCGGGGAGAAGGGCTGGGGGGCTGATGCGTGAACCAGCACTCCAGATTGTGGACCTGGGTCCGATTTGAAGTACCTCAACGCCATCGTCGACCTGTTCTGGCGCGGCGGGTTTGAGTGACTGAACGAAGACCGCTCCTGGATCGTCTCGAGCGAGTCCATCGGCATCCGATCGATCCATGACTGAAAAGCGCAGACCTTCATCGATCCATTTCTTGTCGTCCCGCACGAATTCCGGATGAACGGTGAGACGGGGAGCAAGTTCGAAACCTTTGCCCTCGGTGACTTCACGTAGACGATCGAGATCTGGCCACGGCCGTTCGGGGTTCACATGGTCTGCCGTGACGGGAGAGACACCACCCCAATCGTCGATGCCGGCGTCGAGAAGGACACCGAAATCATCGGAGAGATTTGGCGGCGCCTGAAGGTGCACGTCTGGAGGAAGAATGATTCGAGCGAGTGCGATGGCCTCGAGGTAGACGTCGCTGGGGCAGGCCGGAGCGGAATGCATTGCCGTTCCCTCTTTGGGAAGGAAATTCTGGACGATGACTTCCTGTACGTGGCCATATCGAAGGTGCGAAGCGGCTATAGCTTCGAGCGCCTCAATGCGATCTTCCCGGGTTTCCCCTATGCCAACGAGGATCCCGGTGGTGAAAGGTATAGCGAGCTCGCCAGCCGCTTCGAGCGTTGCCAGTCGACGTTCGGGGGTCTTGTCAGGTGCGCCACGGTGGCATTCAAGATCGGCTCGAAGCGATTCAACCATCGCTCCTTGAGAAGGAGAAACCTTGCGCAACTGTGCGAGTTGATCGGGCGGCAGCGCACCAGCGTTGGCGTGGGGGAGAAGCCCTGTTTCATCGAGAACAAGTTGCGCCATCGCAGCGACGTAATCGATCGTCGAGGAGTAGCCATTGTCGGAGAGCCATCGCGCTGCTATTGGATAACGGTCCTCGGGAGCCTCGCCGAGGGTGAAGAGTGCTTCATGACAGCCAACTCGTGCTCCAGCGACCGCAAGGGCTCGGACCTGGGCAGGGGAGAGGTACGGGGACTCAAGCCGAGCGGGTGGTTGCGCAAAGGTGCAATAGCCACAGCGATCACGACAGAGCATCGTCAGTGGAATGAACACCTTCGGCGAATAGGTAACCCTGACGCCAAATGAGTTGTCACGAATGGACCTGGCGTGCGCCATGAGTTCTTCGAGCGGAGCATCGAGCCGAAGCATGTCGGGAACCCTATCGGGGGGTTCGTGTCCCCATTGCCGCGTTGTCTACGAGCCAGATGACGTCTGTGCCAGAGATCTTCGTCGCTGGCGCGCTCAGATCGCCGTCAAGGACCCGATGCAGGGCATTGGTCTTCGCCGCACCAGCGACGGTGACCACGACGCTCCTGCACCGAGAGATGGCCTCAAAGGTAAATGTCAACCGTTCATAAGGATTGTTTGACAGCGGATCGCGGTTCGGAACGACGAGACGACCGTCTGGTGAATTGAGAGCATCGGAACCGGGGAACAGCGATGCGGTGTGACCATCCGGGCCCAGCCCTAGATGAATGAGGTCTATCGGGGGCGCTGCTCGAAGGAGTTCCTCATAAGCAAAGGCCGGATCTGAGAGCTCGGACTGCATCGGATGGACCGCAGCAAGGGGCTCAACGAGTTCAAGTAGAGATTCTTCTACTAAGCGAAAGTTGGAATCGACATGTGTGAGAGGTACGCAACGCTCATCGCCCCACCACCCGGTGACGTTCTTCCAGTCAATGGCGGCTGAACCTGAGACGGCGAGCTCCCGATAACAGTCGCGTGCGGTTGAACCCCCCGAGAATGCCAGCGAGAACGGCCCTGGCGCATTCGATTGGGCGTGATCAACGACGAGTTGTGCGAAAGCCTTCGCTACGTCGTCTACGACGACGAGTGAACCGTTCACTTCAGAGTCTTTGCCTTCGCTTCGAGAGACTCGAGAAGGTCGTCGAACGATTTCGAGAAGGACGCAACTCCCTCATCTTCGAGCTGCGCGGTGACATCTGCGAGTGAAATACCGAGCTTGGCAAACGCCGCAAGCACAGCGTGGGCGCCGGGTAGGTCAGCGTCGATGGTTCGCTGAAGTGTCCCATGATCATCAAAGTCATCGAGCGTCTTCTCAGGAATCGTGTTGACGGTGTTCGGGCCGATGAGTTGATCGACATAGAGCGTGTCTGGATAGTCGGGGTTCTTTGTCGAAGTCGACGCCCAGAGTGGACGCTGTGGGCGTGCTCCGCGTTCAGCTAACGCTTCCCAACGTGGACCGCTAAATGTTTCGAGGAACGCCTCGTAGGCCACCTGAGCGTTCGCGACCGCAACCTTGCCCTTGAGGGCTGCAGCGTCTGGCGAATTTGTCGCGTCAAGACGCTTGTCAGCCTCTGAATCGACTCGACTGATGAAGAACGACGCGACTGAGGAGACCTTCGAGAGATCACCTGATCGCTGTTCGAGGCCAGAGATGTATGCCTCCATAACCTCGCGGTAGCGATCGAGCGAGAAAAGAAGTGTGACGTTGACACTCACTCCTTCGGAGATCATCGTCCGAATAGCCGGTAGACCTTCTTTGGTGCCGGGAATCTTTATATAGAGGTTCGGCTGGTTAATAAGTCCATGGAGATGTCGCGCTGCGGTTGCTGTTCCCTCGGTATCGCGAGCGAGCAGGGGAGAGACCTCGATAGAGACGTAACCATCGATGCCGTTACTTTCGTCATAGACAGGACGCAACAGTGCAAGGACATGGTTGATGTCGGTAACAACAAGCTCCCAGTACGCGTCGGTAACTGATGTTCCGTTCGAAAGGAGTTCGCGGAATTGTGTGTCGTAGGCATCTCCACCAGAAATGGCTTTCTGGAAGATCGTTGGATTCGACGTAACTCCGCGCACACCGCGATCGACCCAGCGCTGCATTTCGCCGTTCTCGATCCAGTCACGTCGTACGTTGTCGAGCCAAGGACTTTGATCTTCGGTTGCATACAAATCGGTGAGACGAGACATCAAGCTTCTCCGAGTCAGTTGAGGACAATACGAACGTGTTCAATGACGTTTTCTACGGTCATCCCGAAGAGTTCCATCAGTTCTGATGCCGGCGCGCTCGCACCGTAGTGGTCAATCCCGACGCAGGCGTCGGCCCACAGCGCCCAGCCGAACGTAGAACCGGCTTCGACGGAAACGCGAGGGAATCCTTCACCGAGGATCGCGCGCTGGTAGTCATCGTCTTGATCCATAAAAAGTTCCCAGCAGGGCATCGATACAACTCGAGCGCTGATTCCCTCGGTTGCGAGTTGATCCGCCGTTGCGATGCAGAGCGACACCTCGGATCCGGTTCCGATCAGGACGACGTCGGGATCGGCTTTGGTGGAGCGAAGGATGTAGGCCCCGCGTTCGACATCGGTATTTCCGGCGGTGTTTTCGAGAACCGGGAGGTTCTGACGACTAAGTACAAGTGCGGTGGGGCCACCCATTTCAATGGCAATACGCCATGCCTGAGCAGTTTCGTTGGCATCGGCGGGTCGAATCACCCGTAGCTTCGGCATCGCTCGCAGTGAGGCGAGGTGTTCGATCGGCTGATGAGTCGGTCCGTCTTCCCCAACACCAATCGAATCGTGAGTCCATGAATAGATCACGTGCAGATCGGAAAGTGCCGCCAAGCGAACAGGGGGACGCATGTAGTCGGCGAAAACAAAGAATGTGCCTCCGAAGGGAATGATTCCTCCGTGCGCAGCCATCCCGTTCATCACAGAACCCATTGCATGTTCGCGAACACCGAAATGAATTTGACGCCCGTCGCGGTTCAACCGAGAGAACGCCACCGCACCGTCCAGTTCGACGCCACAATTACCGGTGAGATCGGCTCCACCGCCCATGAGACCAGGAACGACCGGCGCTAATGCATTGAGAACTTTCTTACCTGCAGCGCGTGTTGCAACCGACTCGCCTGGTTCCCATGTTGGCAAAGCGTCCTTCCAACCCTCGAGGCCCCGTCCCTCGAGCACTGCGTCGAGAACTGGCTTGTTCTCCGTCCAGTTTTCGTACATCGAATACCAAGCTTCGCGGGCTGGTCGATTGCGCTCACCGGCGGCTCGCATGTGCTCCAAAACATCTTCCGGACACCAGAACGCTTCATCGGGCATACCCATGAGCGCTTTCGTAGCTGCTATTTCTTCCGCACCAAAGGGATTGCCATGGGCATGAGCGGTATCGGTGAATTTGGCAGAGGGGAAACCGATATGGCTGCGGAGGACGATAAGTGATGGCTTACCGTCGATTGCCTTCGCTCGGTTTACCGCCGCCTCGAGAGCGTCGATATCTTCGCCAATCTCACCGACATTCTCAACATGCCATCCATAGGAACGAAAGCGTTCCGCCGCATCGTCTGAAAGAGCGAGTTCGGTAGGTCCATCGATCGAGATGTGGTTGTCGTCGTAGATCGCAACGAGTTTGTCGAGACCAAGGTGACCGGCGAGAGACGCTGCTTCGTGCGAGATCCCTTCCTCGAGATCCCCGTCTCCGCAGAGCACAAACGTGTGATGGTCGAAAAGTTGTGGACCGAACTGAGCACGCAGCGCGTGTTCGGCTAGGGCCATGCCTATGGCATTCGCGAGACCCTGACCGAGTGGCCCGGTTGTTACTTCGATGCCTGGGGTGTGACCACGCTCAGGATGTCCGGCAGCGGGAGAGCCAAATTGGCGGAAGTTCTTGATGTCATCAAGCGTCAGGCCAAAGCCGGTGAGGTACAGCATCGAGTATTCAAGGATCGATGCATGCCCACCGGAGAGGACAAAGCGATCGCGGTTCGGCCATTCCGGGCAACTTGCGTCGTAGCGCATAACGCGAGCGAAGAGGGCATAGGCCAACGGAGCAAGGGCCATCGCGGTTCCGGGGTGCCCTGAGTTGGCTTTTTGCGGAGCGTCCATAGAAAAACCACGGACGACGTCAACGGTGCGGGCTTCGATTCTGCTGTCGTTCACGGCCGCACCTTAGTGGTGGGAGCGCCCGAAGATGACTGCTGAGAACGGGGCGGAACAGAGCCCCGACTGGCCAGGGCTAGATCCGATCACCGAAGCCGCGTGAATCCCCGCGTAGGCAGAGCTGCCGAGTGCTTCCCCGAGCATCCCAACCTCGCCGGTGCCGACGAGATCGGAGTCAGGATTGAGAGCTCCACACGAAAAGACCAGTGCTCCGTGGCTACGCGATCCTTGTAGTGAATTCTCGAGGTCAGCAAGCGGTCCGAAACGATCTTGGCGGTGAAACGCGATGCGATCACCAGCGTGAACCGGGTGCGAAAGGGCGAGAGAATCGCTGGAGCGGTCAGCACCGAGGACTCGATACACGTCTACGACGCGTTCAGTGTCGGGCTCTAGGAGCGCAACTGCAAGATCCTGAGCGGTTATTGCCCGAGAATCCATTTCTATCGAGGAGAGAATTTCCTTTGTTAGTTGGAGTGCACCCCGATCATCGATCTCGCACAACATCGGACCCACGGCGCTCGTGACGACCATCGGCGCAGTTAAAGCGGTCGTTCCGTGAGCTAACGCAGCGGTCGTACTGAGCCCAGTTATCGCGAGAGCGAGAAGACTCGTTGATGAACCAGAAGCGCAATCAAGGAGCAGGCCTCCTTGTGAGGCTGCGAGCAGCGCCCCGGACACCGAGCGACTGCCTCTCAGATCACAAATCTGATCGATCCACTTGGTAACCCGAGGCTCGTCAGGTTTGCCGAAGAGAATGACGTCGGTTGCAGCAAGCATCGCGTGCGTGAATTCATCTTCGTCAGCGAGCACACCGTCGTCCACGGAAAACACCTGAACTGATTCATTCTCAAACGAATCGTCGAGCCAAAGTGACCACAAAGCAATTCCACTGCCTGATGTCACTTCGCTTCCCGCACCGATTATTCCATCAGAGACAATAAAGATGAAATTCTTTGGATGGAGAAGTACTCGAATCGTTTCGGTGATGTCCTCGGAAGTGCCGCCAAATGCTGGAGTTGCGAAGGCAACAACTAAATCAGCGCACGGCTGATCGAGAGCCAGTAGCTCTGCGATCACATCGCCTGTCGCGTAGGCAGGAATCGGATGTGTAGAGAGCGCAGCGGCGCAACGCATCAGACCGTCGGCGGGAGCAACGTGAACGGCACAACTGTTACTGGCCCGAGATCGATTCGGCAATGCGCTTCGACAGTGCCGAAATCTTCGAAGGTGAGCTCTGCGCGCACGAGTCGGTAATTGAACTTTCCTGGCTCTACTTGGAGCGGCTGCACGTTGCGAGCCAATTGTTCCTCGCCCCTTCGATACACCACCTCGAGCACGCCGTTGTCGCGTGACTCTGGCGGGCAGTAAACGATCACGCAAAGGTGCGGCTCAACGGTGACAGGAACTGGGCCGGTGGCAGCCGCCGAGAACTGGACGCCAGTGATATCGATTCGCGTTGACGGACCTGCGACCTGACGAGTCTCAATTCCTTCGATGAATAGTGCCGAGAGGATCTCCATGAAGAGAACGGTAATCGCAGACACCGTTCCACTGAACGGGTCCCCGCTAGCCTCTCCAGATGGCCGTTGGAGAGGGGAGCACCCCAACACGAGAAGTGATTCTCATCGAGGCGGAACTCTGTTTCGCTGAGAATGGTTTCGACGGCACTTCGCTGAATGACATAGCCGGCGCCGTCGGCATTCGTCGGTCAAGTGTCCTGCATCACTTTCCCTCAAAAGAAGCGATTTATAAGGAAGTGTTTGATCGGGCCCTAGCTGGTTGGATCATCCAGGTAGATGAGGCAACTGATTCTCCCGTTCAGGGCTGGGAAAAAGTCGATCTTGTTCTCACCGCGGGTTTTCGGTTTTTCATGGAAAATTCTCAATTCGTCAGAATCGTGCGAAGAGAAGCCCTCGACGGAGGTCGGCGTCTTGGTGTCGATTTAGGCGTTGCCCTTCGGCCGCTTTTTGAGGGCGCAGTCGAATACTTCACGACGGAAATGAAAGCCGGAACTTTTCGTAGGTTCGATGCCGAACAATTAATGCTCACCGGTTACGGGGCACTCCTCAGTTACTTCAGCGATCTTCCATTCATTGAGGGTCTCTTGGACCGTGATCCTCTGGCGATCGATGCGTTGGAGCAGCGACTCGAACACCTACGTGCATTTTTTCGCGCAGCCCTACAACCATGAGCAGAACGCTTTCCGAATCGGATTCAAAGGATTTGCTGGCCAAGTACGGGATTCCGTTCCTTCCGGAGGTGCTCATCTCCCAGGCGGATCATGTGGAGGACGCCCTTGTCGGGATGACTGGTCCGTACGCCGTGAAACTGTGCGGTCCGAATATTTCCCACAAGTCAGAACGCGGACTTGTTCGCTTAGACATCAATGGAGTCGACGCGGTCAGGCAGGCATGTCACGAGTTGTTCGACGAAGCCCGCCCCGAGGATGGTGCCACGGGCGTGCTGGTTGCTCCGATGGCCACAGGGCTTCGTGAGTTCATTGCCGGAGTATCGGTTGATCCGGTCTTCGGTCCGACGATCGTCTTTGGCGTGGGGGGCGTGTTGGCAGAGGCAATTGCTGATGTCACCGTTCGGCTCGCACCTCTCCGACGGTACGACGCGATGGACATGTTGGGTTCACTGCGCAGCCGTTCGCTTCTCGAAACGTTCCGAGGTGAGCCGGCCGTAGATCTAGAAGCGCTAGCCGATCTTCTCTGCTCACTGTCAGACGCTGCAGTCGGTATCGACGGACTCGAGTCCATCGACGTGAATCCAGTCATGATCGTTAACGGTCTGCCAGTTGCACTCGATGCACTCGTTGAATTTTCAGACGTAGAGGTTGAGCCGTGATTTCGCCCGACCATTTCCAGGCTCTGTTTGACCCACGCGGAATTGTGGTTGCCGGAGCTTCGACTCATCCAGGCAAGTTCGGTTTTGTTGCGCTGCACAACATTCTCTCGTGTGGTTACAGAGGCGAAGTCTTCGCAACTAATCGCGAGCGGGCGGAGGTACTTGGGAGGCCAACAGTTGCTGATCTCACGGAGATTCCTCACGGGAAGGCTGACCTCGTTTTTGTCTGCACTCCAGCGACATCAAACCCCGAAGTCCTTCGTCAAGCAGCATCTGTTGGAATCAAAGCCGCGTTCATTGCCTCAGCCGGATACGGCGAGTCCGGTGAAGCTGGTCTCGAACTGCAGTTGCAACTGGTTGAGATAGCGAACGAACTGAATATGGTGATCGTCGGGCCAAATGGCCAGGGTCTCGTCTCGACTCCTTCTTCGTTGTGTGCGCAAATCGTCGCGCCCTATCCACCAGCTGGTTCCATCGGTATTGCAAGTCAGTCGGGCAACTTCGTTTCGTCGTTCATGAATCTCTCGCGCCAGAGCGGTGTCGGCATCAGTCGAGCGATCTCAGTCGGAAACGCAGCACAGGTCGGCATCCTCGACATGCTCGAGTATTTCGCGGACGATCCGAAGACTTCCGTAGGTCTTGTTTACGCAGAAGGAATATCTGACGGTCGGGAGTTTGCTAATCGACTGGAAAAGGTTTGTCAGCGAATGCCGGTCGTCATCCTCAAAGGAGGAGCCTCAGGACTCGGAGCCAGAGCGGCAGCGAGTCATACAGGTTCTCTCGCGACCGATGACCGCGTTTTTGAGGGGCTCTGTCGCCAGGTTGGCGCAACCCGAGCATCTTCGGTCGCCGAAGCGTTCGACATCGCCGCTGCCTTTTCGACACTTCCAGCGCCACGTGGCCCGCGGTTAGCGGTGGTGACCACAGTGGGAGGATGGGGCGTGCTCGCAGCCGATGCCATCTCATCCACGAGCCTCGAGCTCGTTCACCTTCCAGCCGACCTTCGAGACACGCTCGATGGCTTGTTGCCGCCGAGGTGGAGTCGTAATAATCCGATCGATCTTGCCGGTGGCGAAACGAAAGACACTGTTCCTGCGGTTCTCGACGCCGTTGTTGGCCATGAAGAGATCGATGCGACGTTGGTTCTAGGCATGGGCATTCAATCGAACCAGGGGAGACTCGAACGCGAAGGTCCGTTTTATCCCGATCATGGGTTGGAACGAATTGTTGCATTCCACGACCGCCAAGATTCGCGCTACGCCGATGTTGCGCTCGCAGCATCGATTGCTGCTGACAAGCCTGTACTCATCGCCTCAGAGCTCGCAATCGGCGACCCGAACAACGCAGCCGTTGCTGCGGTCCGCGCCACTGGGCACTACTGCTTTGCTTCAGCGGAACGGGCAGTCATCGCCATGCACCGTCTCTACGAGCGAACGGTCTGGCTCGAGTCGTTCGGAGAGCCGAACAACGAACGGCATTGATGTCGCCCGTTAAGTCGTTCTCTTGTTGCGCCTTGGCTCTTGCGCTTCTGCTTTCGCTCTCGTCAACTGCCTCTGCAGGCGAAAAGGGTGATTCCGCCGTCACGTCTCAGGTGCCAACCACGCCGGTTCTTTCCGCACGACGTTTTCCAGCAGCGCTTCAAGCAACCTCAAGCGACCCGGAGTTGGTCGCGTCTCTCGATCAATATCTCAATAAAGTCGTTGGGACCACGTGCGCTTTGGTTGAACAAGATGGTCTCGTGATTTTTACTCACAAAGAGACTGAGGCGCTTCAACCGGCGTCAACAATGAAACTTGCGACCGCTATCGCAGCACTCGACGTCTTGGGTCCCGATTCCTCGTTCACTACGAGGTTTGTGGCGGACAAGATTCCGAAGAACGGAGTCGTTGACGGCGACCTTTACGTTATTGGTGGGGGAGACCCGCTCTTAGCGACGGCTGGCTACAAGACAGTGTTCGATGATCCGGATCAGTTCTATGAGGAGTTCACAACACTCGCCGACACTCTTACCGAAGCGGGAGTCAAGCAGATTTCTGGTGGCATCGTCGGCGATGACTCGAGATATGACGCCACCCGCTGGGTCGCTTCTTGGCCGACGCGTTATCAAATCGGCGGCACCGTGGCACCTCTTTCCGCTCTCTTGGTGAACGATGGTTCTACCGGTTACTCCGATTCGCCGTCTGATCCCACGACGAACCGTAAAGCGGGTGATTCTCCACTCCTCTTCGCGCAGACTCTCCGCAGTGTTTTGAACGCACGCGGCATCAGGGTTGCTGGCGACGCCTCGACCGGACGTGCACCTGCAGACGGAAAAGAAATCGCCTCGTTCGACTCGGTTCCGATGACCAAGGTTCTTTCGGAGATGCTTACCGACTCCGATAACACCACTGCCGAACTGGTGACGAAGGAAATCGGTTTCAAAGCGAAGGGGCAGGGAACCACCGCCGCAGGCGTAGACGCAATCAAGGAGTCACTCACTAAACAGGGTTTTGATACCAGCGGTCTCGTCATGCTTGACGGATCAGGTCTCGATCCAAACGATCGGATGACATGCACGCTCGATCTCGCACTGGTCTCAGCCATCTCAAAGTCGCCGGAGGATCTCGCTGCGTTGCCGGTCGGTGGGCGCACAGGAACCCTCCGCAAACGGATGTTGTCAACCGCATCAACCGGGCGAGTGCGAGCAAAAACTGGCACCCTCAATTCTGTCAACGCTCTCAGCGGCTACGCCGACACTCCGCAAGGAAGCGTGCTGACGTTTTCGTTCATTCATAACGGCACCGACATCCGCACAACCGGTGTCGCAGACGGCTTTACAGACCGCCTGATGGCCTATGCAAAGAGTTTCAAGTTCGCCTCTCTCGAACCTCTCCCAGCCAAATGAGCGATTCGGAGATTTTTGTAGAAAGAGAACTTCCGATGTTTCCCCTTGGGAGTGTTGTTCTCCCCGGTGTTGCGTTACCGCTTCATGTCTTCGAACCTCGATACCGCGCGCTCATTCTTACAAGCCTGTCATCGGATCGGCTCTTCGGTTCTGTGCTCATCGAACGAGGGAGCGAAGTTGGCGGCGACGACAAGCGCACGAGTTTCGGATCCGTCCTCCGCATCATCGACGCACAAGAGGACATCGATGGGCGGTGGCTCGTAACCGCCATTGGAGTTGAACGGATTCGAGTGCTCGAATGGCTTGACGACGATCCATTTCCTCGAGCAATCATCGACACCTGGCCCGATGCTCCTTGCGACGCAGACTTTCCACCCCTCATCCAACTTGCCATTTCGCTCTGTCTTGAGGTTGGGAGGCGATCCGAATCGTTCGAAGATCTGCAGCTGGCCCTCGATCTCCTCGATCCCGATCCAACAATTGCTTCTTTCCAGCTTCTCGCCCTGTCCGCGCTGGGACCAAGCGATCAATTCGCGGGTTTGTGCAAGGCCAGCACGTCCGACCGACTTTCGTTCTTATGCGATTCATTGCGAGACCGACAAGCGGACCTCGATGCGCTCGAGGCGTTGAACCGAAGGGAATCTCCTGACGAATAGGCGCAAGGAGGACCAGGCCTCGACTCCTTTCCCACTTCTCGTAGCTGAGAGTGGGATACTTGAAACACAAGCAGTCGTGCTTTTCCTCTTCCCCTGTATTGCGACATCGAAGGAACGATCGTGGCGAGTTCAAAGTCGATAACGGAAACCATCCAAGACCTTTGGGATCTTCTCGTGTCGTACGCCAGACAAGAGACCCTCGATCCCTTGCGCAACATCGGTCGCTACCTTGCATTCGGCGTGGGCGGGATGGTTGTGATCACTCTTGGCGTATTCCTCCTCGGTCTCTCGGGCCTTCGTGCATTGCAGACGCAAACCGGCGATATCTTCACCGGCTTCTGGTCGTGGGTGCCGTACCTCATCATTTCGTTGGTCTTAGGAGCACTCGTCGCCCTCTCGATCTCAAGGATTGGACGAGGCGGAGTTGGAACGCAACGAAGCACCCCATCTCAGAAGGGCATCAAATGAGCACCAACGGTCCGATTACCCGCGATCACATTGAAGAACGGTTTCGTTCGATCCAGAACGAAATTGAGGGCGTCGAATCCGAAGCCCGTAGTTTCACGACAATCGCCGTAGCGGCCGTCGCTGTGACCGTTGTTGTTCTTGTCTTCGCGCTCGGGAGTCGGCGCGGCCGAAAGCGCCGAACATTTGTGGAGATCCGACGCGTATGAGCATCCTTTCCGACCTGCGGCGAAGAGCTCTTACCAAGGGGCTCTTTGGCGGAAGCCGTGTTTGGCTCTTTCTCGGTATCGCCGCATGGTCATTCAGAGCCCTCAAATGGGCGCTGCGTCCTGACCCCAAAACTGTCTACAAAGGGAAGCTTCTCCTGGGTGAGACCGTGGTCATTACGCATGAGCCAGCCCTTCCAACGAGACGTCAGCGGCGCAAAGCAAAGAAGTCAGAAAGGCGCAGTCGGGCCAAGGCAGAGAGGCGCTCAGTTCGCGCCTAGGTGTTTGGGCTCTCGGCCTGCGATCATGTCCGGGTGAAAGTTCGACTCCATAACCCCCGCCGCGATCTCGACATCGAAGGTCCCATCACCATCATCAATCTCCTGGCGCGTCTCGACCTCAACCGGGAGGCCGTGCTCGTTGTTCGAGACGGTGAACTTGTCCCTGGAGATGAGTCTCTCTCCGACGATGATTCCATTGAAATTCGTCCTGTTATTTCGGGAGGCGAGCAATGAAGTGCGTGACGTGTCGCGAGCCAGCCATCATCGATATTCGACGCCATAATTCGAATTTTTGCGCGGAGCACTTCATTGAGCAGTGTCACCGCCAAGTACGTAAGGCAATCGAAGAGTTCTCGATGTTCGAGAAGTCAGACAAGATCCTCGTAGCTGTTTCCGGTGGCAAAGATTCACTCGCGATCTGGGACCTGCTTCTCGATCTCGGCTACACCGTCGACGGGCTTTATATCGGACTGGGTATCGGCGACTACAGCGACACCTCCCTTGACTACGCCAGGGCGTATGCAAAGACCCGATCCCTTCATTTGATTGAAGTGGACGTCCCTACAACGTTCGGTTTCGATATTCCCAACGGTTCGCGGGCGGCGAAGCGTGTGCCATGTTCAGCCTGCGGGCTCTCGAAACGCCATCTCTTCGACGAAGAAGCGATGAAGGGTGGCTACGACGTGCTTGTGACGGGACACAACCTTGATGATGAGGCGGCAGTTCTGTTCGGTAACACCTTGCATTGGCATACGGAATACCTCGGCCGTCAGCTTCCAGTCCTGCCCGCTAGAGACGGATTCCCTCGGAAAGTGAAACCGTTGGTGCGACTCGCTGAGCGTGAGACGGCGGCCTATTGCATCGTTAAGGGCATCGATTACCTCATCGACGAATGTCCGATGGCGGCAGGTAACAAGCATCTCGGTTACAAGAACGCGCTCAACGAGATCGAGGCCGGTTCACCGGGCGCAAAACACTCCTTCTATTTTGGTTTCCTCGATCGTGCCGCAGAGTTCTTCGCTGCTGAAGCATCTATCGACCGCGAAGGACTCGGAGCCTGTGCATCATGTGGGGCACCCACAACTTCTGAAACTTGCGCATTTTGTCGGCTTGTTGAACGAGCAGGTGGGCAACTTCCCGAACGAAACGGAGTCAACGCTGTGGCTGTCGATCTTGGACCTACACGCTTAGGAGTTGTCCAATGAGCCGCACGTTTGCTGTTGGAGACAGGGTCCTACTCATCGATCCGAAGAAGCGTCGTTACCTGATCACGCTGAAGCCCGCCGGGGAATTCCATTCGCATTCAGGTTTCGTTCCCCATGATTCGCTCATCGATTCGCCCGAAGGCGTCACGGTTCAATCGACAAAGAATGTGGGCTATCTCGCAGTCCGCCCGACGCTCTCTGATTTCGTCCTCAAGATGCCCCGCGGTGCTCAGGTCATTTACCCGAAGGATCTCGGTCCGATACTGATGCACGCCGACATCTTCCCCGGAGCGCGAGTGCTTGAATCAGGTATCGGCTCCGGAGCGCTCTCGATGACGATGTTACGAGCGGGAGCCGACATCGTGGGTTACGAGTTGCGAGAAGACTTTGCTGATCGTGCGAAAGAAAATGTTGAAGCCTTTCTCGGCGCTGAGGTGCTTGATCGATATCGGATCGAATTGCGCGATTGCTATGACGGCATCGATGAAACCGATCTCGATCGTGTTGTTCTCGATCTCCCCGAGCCTTGGCAGGTCGTCCCCCATGCGGCGAAAGCGATGCATCCCGGGGGAATCCTCTTGGCTTACACGCCAAGCATTGTGCAAGCGATGCAATTACGAGAAGCACTCGAACAAAGCCCCTTCGACATGCCTGAGACAATCGAGGTTCTGAACCGCACCTGGCACATCGAGGGTCTTGCGGTGCGTCCAGATCATCGAATGGTGGCCCACACTGGTTTCCTTACGCATGCGCGTCTGCTCGGAGGCTGACCGCTTGGTAGCCGCGACCACTAAGTGCCTGCTCCTTTGAGCTTTCTCGACATCGCTCTGCTTCTCGCGATCGCTCTAGCGATCCTGGGTGGCTATCGCTTGGGACTGATCACGAGAGTTGCTTCGTGGCTGGGCCTAGCGGCCGGTCTTGCGCTTTCCGTCTGGCTTTTGCCGAGATTCCTCGACCAGCTCGACTCCACGAATCACGGACTTCTGCTCGTACTTTCCATCGGGTTGTTGCTCGTGGGGGCCACACTGGGGCAGGCCATCGGGTTCATTATCGGTGGACGCCTGACGCCTCGGCGCCGCGATGGGGCTTTTGGTTCTGTCGATCGTGTGCTCGGAGGAGTGGCCGGACTCGTAGGTGTCGTGATCATTGTTTGGCTTGTGATTCCCGTGTTCATTGCGAGCCCCGGATGGTTGGCCACACAGACATCAAATTCATGGATCGCCCGAACGGTCGAGAACTCGCTTCCGCCCGCGCCAGACGCGATGCAAGCGCTTCGGTCGGTTGTTGGTGAAGGCTCTTTCCCCGATGTATTCGATGCTCTCCGTCCGAGTCCAAATCTCGGCGCACCCCCTGAATCGACCGGCCTTTCTTTGGAGCTCGCTGCTCGCGTCGCGCGTTCTGCGGTAAAGGTGGAGGGTCCTGCCTGCAACAAATTGCAGGATGGATCCGGTTTCGTAATTGGCGATGGTCTCATAGCGACGAATGCACACGTTGTGGCAGGGGAGCGGTCGACAAGCGTCCTTCGCGACGATGGGCGTCGATTCGATGGGACAGTGATTGCCTTCGATCCCGCACGCGATCTCGCCATCATTCGCGTAGCGAGTTTTGATCGTCCACCTCTTATCTTGTCGAACGCCAAAAGCGAAGGAACAAGCGGGGGAGTCTTCGGCCACCCCGGAGGGGAGCCGCTTCGTATCGCACCCTTCAAAGTCGCTCGTCTCATCAACGCAACAGGCCGAGATATCTACGGAAGCGATAAGACGGAACGAAAGGTCCTCGAATTGGCTGCAACCTTGCGTCCGGGAGACTCAGGTTCTGCTCTCGCTAATGAACTAGGCCAAGTGGTCGGGATTGCCTTTGCAATTGCACGCGACACTCCGAATGTCGCTTATGCGTTAACTCCGTCGGAACTGCAAGAAACGCTGGCTACGGCAGGAACAAATGCCGTTAGTACCGGCCCCTGTTTGAACTGACAGAGGTTGCGCCTACACAACGCGGCGGATTGCCTTTGGTAACGAGAATGAGCCCCGGCGGACCGGGGCTCATTTCAAACAACTTCACCGTTGCGGTGGGCCTTACTCAACTTCAATGAAGATGCATTCTCCGGGGCATTCCTCTGCCGACTCGATAACGCCATCGAGTTGACCTTCAGGAATGTTGGCGAGACCGGCGGTGCCGCCTGGGTCAGAGAACACTTTGTCGCCCTCCCTGACGTAGGCGAGGCCATCGTCAAGCAGCGTGAACACGTCGGGTGCGATCTCTTCGCAGAGTCCGTCGCCTGTACAGAGATCCTGATCGATCCAGACCTTCATGTGTCACTACACCTCTTCGTGCGGGGGCTATGGGGAACGGCAAAACCATAGTGGCTGAGAAGCAGACCGTGATACCGGAGCCGTGTGACTATCTGCACCCAACGGTTCATTCTTCCTCCGTACTCGACGAAGCCACCAGCCGTTGAGCCCGAGTCAGACCGAGGCCGAGTCCTCCCGATAGGGTCCTGACCACCACGAGGAGGACAGACTGATGAGCCCCCAAGAAGCCGAAGAGAACAACACCTCAGGCAACGATGACCTTCGTGAGCAGTTTCGTGTGCTCGAAGAAGAGGTTGCCTCCCTCCGTCGCCGGCTTCAGGATGCCCCGAAACGGGTGAGAACACTCGAGGAACGACTTCTCGAGACGAAGGGTCAGTTGACTCAGGCCGTCAGCCAGAACGAGAAATTGACCTACACGTTGCGAGAAGCTCGTGACCACATCGCTTCGCTCCGTGAAGAAGTCGAAAAGCTCACGCAGCCACCCGCTGCCTACGGAACCTTTCTTGGCCAGAACGATGACGGCACAGCAGACGTTTTCTCAGGTGGACGAAAAGTACGCGTCTCTCTGCACCCTGACATAAACGCAAGGGAACTCACTCGTGGGTCCGAGGTTGTCCTGAATGAATCGTTGAATGTTGTGCTGGCGAGATCTCCAGAGCGCACTGGTGAAGTAGTCACATTTAAAGAAGTTCTCAGCGATGGTTTGCGGGCAATGGTCGTCGGACGTGCGGACGAGGAGCAAGTGGTTGAAATTGGAGCGGATCTTCTAGGAGTGAAACTGAGATCAGGCGATTCGGTGCTCCTCGACGCTCGAGCCTCGATGTTGCTTGAGAAGTTGCCGCGAGCCGACGTTGAAGAACTTGTTCTTGAAGAAGTGCCCGATGTTTCCTATGAAGACGTCGGTGGTCTCGATTCACAAATCGAACAGATCATGGATGCGGTCGAACTTCCGTTTCTGCATCACGAGCTTTTCGCCGAGCACAAGTTGCCGGCGCCAAAAGGAATCCTCCTTTATGGTCCGCCCGGTTGTGGCAAGACACTCATTGCGAAGGCAGTTGCGAATTCACTCGCAAAGAAGGTTGCTGAGGTTTCAGGCGACGAGCACGCACGCAGTTACTTCCTGAACATCAAAGGACCAGAACTCCTCAACAAGTACGTCGGGGAAACAGAGCGCCAAATTCGACTGGTCTTTGAGCGAGCGCGTGAGAAGAGCGAAGAAGGCTGGCCAGTCATTGTTTTCTTCGATGAAATGGATTCGCTATTCCGCACTCGTGGAACTGGAATCAGTTCTGACATGGAATCGACGATTGTGCCGCAACTACTCGCGGAGATCGATGGTGTTGAAACTCTTAAGAATGTGATCGTGATCGGGGCCTCAAACCGAGAAGATCTGATTGATCCTGCAATTCTCCGACCAGGACGACTTGACGTGAAGATCAAGATCGAACGGCCCGATGAGAATTCGGCGGGCCAGATTTTTGCTCGGTACCTGACTTCCGACCTTCCTCTCGATGCGGCAGAGATCGATTCACTTGGCGGTGGCGATCCCGAAAAGACCGTGCGAGTGATGATCGAGCAAACCGTTGCTGAGATGTATCGCGCCGACGAAGCAAACCAGTTTCTTGAGGTCACCTATCAAAATGGCGACAAGGAAATCATGTACTTCAAAGATTTCTCCTCGGGAGCAATGATCGAAAATATTGTTCGGCGAGCAAAGAAACTCGCGATCAAGCGTTTCCTTCGTACGAATGAACGCGGTATCCGCGTCGACGACATGTTCGAGTCAATCCATCAGGAATATAAAGAACACGAAGATCTTCCTAATACGACGAACCCAGATGACTGGGCGAAGATCTCGGGCAAGAAGGGCGAGCGGATTATTTACATCCGAACGCTGGTCAAGCACTCAGACTCGGAAACAGGTGGCGGTCGATCCATCGAGCGTGTCGGAACCGGCCAGTACCTCTGATTGGTCCCGCGCTCCGAGCCAATCGGTAGGCTCACCATGTGGCGATCCGGAAGATCTGCGGCATTGAGACCGAATACGGCATCGTCCATCGAGGGACCGACGACCCGAACCCAATAACGGCCTCGTCTGTCCTCATTAACTCGTACCTAAGCAACCTCAATCGTTCGGGAGGTTCGGCTCTGGGCGTGCCACAGGTCGGTTGGGACTTTGAGTTCGAGAGTCCTGGCAGTGATGCGAGGGGTGATGCACCCATTGGTTCGATGCCTCCCGAGATCGAAACGCATCTAACGAACGCAGTTCTTACCAATGGAGCTCGCTACTACGTCGACCACGCACATCCAGAACTCTCAACACCAGAATGCGGTGACGCCTTTTCTGTCGTCACGTTCGATCGCTCTGCGGAAGTCATTCTGGAACGCTCGATGCTCGCTGCCGATGCGCTCCTACCCGAGGGCCAATCAATTGTGGTCTACAAGAACAACTCAGACGGCAAGGGAAACTCATATGGTTGTCACGAGAATTACCTTGTCGATCGAGCACTTCCGTTCGGCCGGATCGTTGCCGAAGTAAGCCCTCACTTCATTACCCGCCAAATCTTTTGTGGCGCCGGAAAGGTCGGTAGCGAGATTGGATTCTCGGCCAAGGAGGTTCCCTTTCAAATCAGTCAGCGAGCAGATTTCTTTGAAGAAGAGGTGGGACTCGAGACAACGCTGAAGCGACCCATCATTAATACGCGCGATGAACCCCACGCTGATCCTCAGAAGTACCGACGACTTCACGTCATCATTGGCGACGCGAATATGAGTGAGGTGGCAACGTTCCTCAAAGTCGGAACCACGGCCATTGTGTTGGCCATGATCGAAGACGATTGGATCAAAGCCGATTTTCGGTTCACGTCACCCATCGGTGCACTGCGCACCGTCAGTACGGATCTTTCGATGTCGGCTACTCTTCCTCTCGCCAGTGGTAGGTCGATCACCGCTCTCGAGGTGCAACTACACCTACTTGAGCGCGCGATCGACTGGACGGAACATCACGGATTCGATCTTGTTGGCTCGCAAGCCGGGCCAGAGATACTCCGAAGATGGAGCGAAACACTTTTGGCCATCGAAGCTGAGAGTGCCTCGCTGACTTCGACCGTTGACTGGATCGCCAAATACCGACTAATCGATGGGTACCGCGAGCGACACGGACTTGATTGGGGAGATGCCCGATTACACGCGCTCGACCTGCAATATCACGATCTGCGACCAGAAAAGTCGCTGGCTCGTCGGGTTGGTCTCGAGACAATCTGCATTGCGACCGATATCGAGAATGGCATCTCGAATCCGCCCGAGGACACGCGTGCCTATTTCCGCGGTGCTTGCCTTGCAAAGTTTGGATCTGAGATCGTTTCGGCGAATTGGGACTCCCTGGTCTTCGACGTAGGAGGGGATTCGCTTCGGCGAGTTGCCATGATGGAGCCGTCCCGTGGGACCGCCGCCCATGTGGCTAGCGTGATCGAAGCAAGCCAAACGGCTGCCGAGTTGCTCGATCGACTCGGCTCATAGAGCGAGCACTCACGGTTCTCCCAGAATCGCTCGCCTCGAAAAACAAGGAGGTGCCATGCCTGAACGTGAACAAATCAGACGAACTCCAGCTGAGCGTACCGAGACATCAGTGGATGACGCTCCCCAGAGTTCCGAAACTGGCGAAAAGCTCAAGGCAGAACTCGATGATCTTCTTGACGAGATTGACGAGGTCCTCGAGACAAACGCGGAAGACTTCGTCCGCAGTTTTGTGCAAAAGGGCGGGCAGTAGTCGCTTGGGTTCCGCGGCCTCGAGCCGGTAGCCTTTCATCGTGACTATGCCGTTCTTTGCTGCCTCTGACGATCCCGGCCCCGACTTCGCCGCCCTGGCGAAACTCCAAGGTCTCGTTCCGATAGCGCCATCATCTGCTGTTGACGATCGGCTTCGTATCACCCACGCCACAACGGTGGTCGCTGTTCGGTATCTCGATGGCGTTGTCATGGCCGGAGACCGGCGAGCAACTTCCGGAAACATCATCAGTCATCGAGCAATCGAGAAAGTGTTTCCAGCCGACCGCCACTCCGGTGTTGCTATCGCTGGGGCCGCAGGCCCAGCAATGGAGATGGTGAAGCTCTTCCAGCTTCAACTTGAGCACTATGAGAAGGTCGAAGGCTCACAGCTTTCTCTTGAAGGTAAAGCGAACCAGCTTGGCCAGATGGTCCGCAACAATCTTCCAGCAGCGATGCAGGGACTCGCAGTGGTGCCGATCTTCGCTGGCTTCGATACACGTCGTCAGACCGGACGACTTTTTCAGTACGACATCACCGGCGGCCGCTACGAAGAATCTAATTTCGCAACGAGCGGTTCAGGTGGTTCGCTCGCCGGATCCGTCGTAAAGATGAAATTCCACGAAGGGCTCACCCGCGACGAAGCCGTCGATCTTGTCATCACGGCGCTCTTCGAGGCGGCCGATGAAGATTCAGCAACCGGAGGCCCCGACATGGTCCGTGGCATCTACCCAGTCGTTGCAACCATTACAACCGAGGGATTCGAGAGAGTTCTCGATGCCGAAATAGCCGAGCGTTTCGTCGGATTGCTCGACGTGCTCGCCTCCCGAGATGGCGGCGGTCGGATTTCCGAAACTGCGTCCGAGACCGCAGGGGGTGCGAAATGAGCATGCCGTTCTATGTCGCCCCAGAACAGGTCATGAAAGATCGGGCTGACTATGCCCGTAAAGGCATCGCCCGTGGTCGTTCTCTCGTAGCCGCACAATTTGCCGACGGAATTGCAGTCGTTGCCGAGAACCCTTCGACGACTCTTCGCAAAGTCAGCGAAATTTATGACCGTATTGCGTTCGCTGGAGTCGGGAAATACAACGAATTCGACCAATTGCGAATCGCGGGCGTGCGTGCTGCAGACCTCAAAGGGTTCTCCTACAGCCGTGAAGACGTCGACGCTCGCAGCCTAGGTAATCAATACGCACAAATCCTCGGCCAGGTTTTCACCCATGAGATGAAGCCCATGGAAGTCGAGATTCTCGTCGCCGAAGTTGGTGCCGCTGAATCGAGCGACCAGTTCTTCCACATTCTCTACGACGGCACCGTCATGGACGAGGATCGATTCACCGTTTTGGGCGGCGACGCAGACGCTATTGCCAGTCGCCTCGAGTCGACCTGGACCCCCGGACTTGATCTCGTTTCGGTCCTCGCCGTAGCGGTTGCTGCTCTGGCGGGACCAGACCGTTCGCTAGTGGCTTCCGACCTCGAGGTTGCGGTCCTCGATCGCGGCGCTCAGCGTCGATCATTTCGCCGAATTGAGCGCACAGAATTGCCAGACTTCCTTCCTCAAGTCTGATTTGCTGCGGAGCACCCTGGCTGGGAGCTTCACCGGTAGCGTGCGGATATGGAGCGCAGGATCTTCGGACTCGAGAATGAATACGGAGTTACCTGCACGCTGCGTGGTCAACGTCGGCTGAGCCCTGACGAGGTCGCGAGGTATCTCTTCCGGCGCGTGGTCTCTTGGGGCAGGAGTTCCAACGTGTTCCTGCAAAATGGCGCTCGCCTGTATCTCGACGTTGGCTCTCATCCCGAATACGCGACTCCCGAGTGTGATTCGATCCACGACGTTGTGGTGCATGACAAAGCGGGGGAGAGGATCCTTGAGCAACTCTTGACCTCGGCCGAGAAGCGCCTCGCCGATGAGGGCATCAAGGGCGATATCTACCTCTTCAAGAACAACACCGATTCAGCCGGTAATTCGTATGGATGTCACGAGAATTATTTGACTGGGCGGACCGAGGAGCTTGCTCACTACACCAACGCCTTGATTCCGTTTTTGGTGACGAGGCAAATCTACGCAGGAGCGGGAAAGGTTCTTCAGACCGCTCGAGGGGCAATGTTCTGTATCTCACAGCGAGCTGAACATATTTGGGAGGGAACGTCTTCCGCCACGACTCGCAGTCGTCCGATTATCAATACCCGAGACGAACCCCACGCCGATGCCGAGAAATATCGTCGTCTTCATGTGATCGTGGGCGACTCCAACATGAGCGAATATGCGACGTTCCTGAAAGTTGGGACCACGGCAATTCTCCTTCGGATGCTCGAAGAACCAAATGTGATCATGCGGGACATGACGCTTGAGAACCCAATCAGAGCCATTCGAGAGATCAGCCACGACATGACGTGCACTCGAAAGGTTCGACTCGCAAACGGTCGAGAGGCGACCGCCCTCGAGATCCAGAGCGAATACCTCACGCGGGCTCTGCGCTATGCAGAGCGACGCGATCTCTCGCCCCTCGAAAAGCAAGCACTCGGGATGTGGGAGAAATCTCTTACAACAATCGAAAAAGATCCACTTGGCCAGGACCGAGAAGCCGACTGGGTGATCAAATACAAACTCATTGAAGCGTTCCGTGAACGCCATTCTCTTGAGCTCACCGATCCAAGGGTGTCGCTCCTTGACCTCCAATATCACGACATCAATCGCAAAAGGGGTGTTTTCTACCGCATGCAAGATCGTGGTTTCGTTGAGCGAATCTGTGGAGACGCCGAAATTGACGAGGCCATCGAAACACCGCCGCAGACGACGCGGGCTCGACTGCGCGGGGAATTCATCAAACAGGCGAAAGAGCGAAAGCGTGACTACACCGTCGATTGGGTGCATTTGAAGCTCAACGACCAAGCGCAGCGCACGGTGCTGTGCAAGGACCCGTTCCGTTCACACGACGAACGTGTCGAAAAATTGATCGCCTCCCTGTGATGGATTTAGCGACCATATTGAGAGATGACTATGACGCCGATCGATAAATCAGCAGAGAAGTTTGAACGACAGATGAATCTCCTCGCTGCTCTCAGCGACACCAGCCAGGGGATTCGTGCTTCCGATATTCAGCAGCGAGTTCCCGGGTACAACCCAGATCACGACTCATTTCGCCGGACTTTCGAGCGAGACAAAAAAGACTTACTCAGTCTCGGTGTGCCGATCGAAGTAGTTATTGGAACAACGGCCGAACTCACTGCATATCGGGTCGATAAGACGAAGTACGAACTTCCAGATCCAGGTCTGGAGAGTGATGAACTCGCGGCGTTGCATCTCGCCCTCGAGACGGTTGCAGTTGGGTCGTCCCAAGCAGACATGGCGAGAGCGCTATGGCGCCTTGGCGGAGTAGTCGATGCAGCAACAAGTGATCCTCTCGGCGTACCTGTTGGAGAACTGACCGAAATACCCAGCGACCCATCGCTTGTGCCCCTTTTTCGCGCGGTGACAGAACGGCGCGTGGCAACCTTTGCGTACGAGACAGTTGCAGGGACCGCAGAGCGACGCGTGGAACCTTGGCACCTCGACTTCAAGCGTGGTCGTTGGACCCTTTCGGCGTTCGATGGTGAGCGTGAGGACCAACGTAACTTTCGACTCGACAGGATACGAGGCAATGTTTCGCTCGGAGACGCTGGGAGCCAGACACATCCGGCCCCGTCAACGGTCGCCGAACACTCCGATCCATGGGAGTTCGGAGACACTGACCCCGTCATAGTCAGCGTGAAATTCGATGCTGAGGTTGTGCTGTTCGCGGCGGACTCGTTGCGTTCATGCGACTCCAGCGAGGCGTCGGAAGGTTCGCGTATTTTCCATGTGCCAGTCACGAATTGGCCTGCATTCCGCTCGTTCGTTCTCAGTTTCCTCGATCATGCCGAAATACTTGAGCCTCCTGAGTGCCGAGCGGCGATGGTTGACTGGTTGCTGCTGTTGGCCGGTGGCTCCAATGGCTGATCTCACAGCTGCTGAACGACTCGATCGCACCTTGGCGATTGTTCCGTGGGTTGCGAATCAACCGAACGGAACCGCAACACTCGATGAAATTAGTGAGCGGTTCAACATTGGTCCGGATGACCTGCGGGACTGTCTTGTCATCACATCGATGGTCGGAGTTCACCCCTACACACCGGACGTCCTCATCAACGCAATCATCGATGCCGACACCGTCACGATCGAACTCCCGGATTATTTTCGTCGGCCTTTGCGGTTGACCGCAGAACAAACATTTGCCTTACTTACATCAGCCAAGGCCCTACTCTCAGTGCCCGGCGCCGACGACCGCAGTGCCCTTGCCCGTGGACTCGCGAAAGTTCTGCACTCCCTAGGCGAAGCTTCGGAAACCGCCGTAGAGATCGGAATCGACACGGCTTCCGACGCAATCACTGAACAGTTACGACTTGCGGTCGATTCCAAACATTCGGTGAAGATCGACTACTACAGCTATGGGCGTGATGACACCGGATCACGAATTGTGGACCCGTGGACGATCCATTCTGAAGGCGGTCTTTGGTATCTGCAGGGTTGGTGTCATGCGAGTGACGCTGAACGAATTTTCAGGATTGATCGCATCCGCGAAGTTGCTCAGACCGACCATGAGTTCACTTCACCTACTCCCGTTCCAGTGTTCCGACTCTTCGACAGTGCAGATACTCAAGGACGAGTCACGCTCAGGCTGACTCCCGTCGCAAAGTGGGTTCTTGAGTACTACCCAACCGAATCTGTCGTCCCTGAACCAGACGGTGGGTTCACGGTTGAACTCGCCATTGGCTCCGTTGCTTGGCTGGAACGACTGCTTCTTCGTCTCGGACCTGACGCCGTAGTGCTTGATGCTTCCGAGGGTCTCGATGCGATCGGAGCGGCATCGGCCCGGAGACTTCTTGCCATCTACAGTGACTAGTCTGGCGAACAGGCCAGAACGTGCAGGCCCTGTTTCCGATCCGAAAGCCTCTTTGTGACAAGCCCTGCAATAGAACCCGTGGCTTCGCCTCGTCCTTCACGTTCGCGCCGACGGATCCTTGAGAAGTGGTTTGGTTCGCGAGGCGCCGGAGTCGTCGAGTGGTTCATCGTGATTGTGGGAGCAATCGTGCTCGCACTCGTTGTGAAACTCTTCCTGCTCCAGGCCTTCTATATTCCGTCGCTTTCGATGTACCCGACTCTGCACGTAGGCGACCGCGTCTTGGTCAACAAGCTCAGCTATCACCTGCACGATGTGAATCGTGGTGACGTCATCGTCTTCGAGCGACCGGCGTCAGAAACCTCGAGCACCATTCCCGATCTCATTAAGCGGGTGGTGGCACTCTCCGGGGAATCCGTTGTGATCAAGGATGGTGCCGTCTTTGTCGATGGAACCCGACTCGACGAGAACTACCTCCCGGATGGCACCGTCACCAGCACAGCGAACGCTCCGAATAAGTGCACAGAACAGGACCCATGCGTCATACCCAAAGGACAAGTTTGGGTGATGGGTGATAACCGGGGCGATTCGAAAGACAGTCGTTACTTCGGGCCCATCGATAAATCCTCAATCGTGGGTCGTGCATTCATCAAAGTTTGGCCACTGGGCCGCTTTGGGCTGCTCTAAGGCATTTACCGAGATCACGTTTCCAGCCGGTTGCGACGTTCTGCCTCAAGACGATGCATTCGCCAACGCACTCATCATGACGTCAACGTGATCGCTGTAGACCCCATCGATTCCTGAATCGAGGAGCGCATCGAGAATCCGTTCGAACTGTGCATCCCACCCAAAGGCGAGCAGTTCGAAGCGGTGAACCATCGCAATGAGACCGCCCGTCCAATCCGAATGGTGGAGGTTCAGTACGTCAACACCCATCTCCGCACTGCGGGCGATATGGAGTTCGGGACTGCCTTCGAATCTTGAAGCTCGGGTCGACTCAACAAGATTGACTTCTCGAGAAAGCGCTCGCCAGCCGCAAAGCAGTTCGCGCGATGGATGGCAAAGCCAAAGTTGTGACTCGGCGCCGACGTCCCGAGCGCAGGCGATCACCTCGGCAGCAACTGAAGGATCTTTGACGTCGAGTGAAAACTCAACGCTCGAGCCGACCAGTTCATAAAAACTGCGCAGTGTCGGTATGTGGTCTGGAAGATCCGAAGAGTGAACCTCTGCAAGTGGCCGGCGTCGTGGCCGCCGTCCGACGACCCCGTCGTGGTCAAGAACCGCCACCCCATCAGAGGTCATCCACACATCACTCTCGATTCCCGTTGCGCCAAGACGCACCGCGAGCTCGAACGCCTCGATCGTATTCTCAGGAGCATTGGCCCTCGCTCCGCGATGAGCGAAGCCGATGGGCGGCCGTAGTGATGGAAGACGGGTCACTGCTACAGACTGCCTCATGGGACCGCAATGAGGGCGACACGGTCGTTGAGGTCTCATGGTCCAGGTGCAGAGGTACGATGCGCCCCATGTTCAATGTCGGCGGCGGTGAGATCATCGTTATCTTGCTACTGGCGTTATTGCTGCTCGGTCCGGAAAAACTGCCGGAGACGGCTCGAAAGGTCGGGAAGTTTCTCGCTGAGGTCCGAAGGGTGACTTCGGGGTTCGAAGAAGAAGTTCGATCTGCCATGGACATCGGCGACGCCCGTTCGGTGGACTCTGCACTCGACCGAACAACTGAAGGGCCCCGTCTCGTAGCTCCCGTCGATCCCGTTATGCCGACGAGCCCGGCAGCGGCGCCCACCCCGTTTATCGGCGACTTGTCCACCGACCACTCCGCTGACGATGTTTCTGGGATGCACTGAGGCCAGCGATGACGACAGAAACAAAACCTCCGTCTTCCGGTCACATGACGTTGTGGGAACACCTCGCCGAACTGCGAACCCGACTCTTTCGAATAGCGTTCGCCGTAGCGGTTGGAGCGCTTCTCGGATGGTTTCTCTACCCGTATGTATTGGCGATTCTGAAGCACCCGTTTAATGAGGTGCAGCCGGGCCAGCCATTCATCGCGACTGAACCTCTCCAAGCGTTCGGGCTGCGACTCAAAATGTCCGGATATATCGGTATCGCGGTCGCGATGCCGATCATTGTTTGGCAAATCTGGCGATTTGTGACCCCTGGTCTTTATCCGCACGAGAAAAAGTACGCGGTTCCATTCACTGTGAGTGCTGTGATCCTCTTCCTTGGCGGAGCGACGTTGGCTTTCTACGTCCTCAATCCAACCCTGCAGTTCTTAACCACAATCGGCGGATCTCAAATTGAGCCCTTTTACACCGCCGACAGTTATGTGACATTGATCGTCTGGATGATGCTGGCGTTCGGCGTTGGCTTCGAGTTCCCGGTTTTGCTCGTGGCTTTACAAATGATCGGTGTGATCTCGCCGAGACAATTACTTCGATGGTGGCGCCAAGCGATCGTCGTGATCGCTGTAATCGCCGCAGTGATCACACCTAGTGGCGACCCGATCTCAATGATCGCGTTGGCACTTCCGATGCTCCTGCTTTATGCACTCTCGGTTGCCGCGGGCGCCGTCATCCTTGCGTTCCGCCGTCGTTCACTACGGAAAGCTGCGGTGAGCGACTCCGATGCAGTCGCCGATTGACGTGAGCGAATCATTTGAACTTGATCGGTTTCAGCTAGAGGGGATCGCCGCAATCGATCGCGGTGTTTCGGTGTTGGTATCTGCCCCAACCGGCTCTGGTAAGACCAAGGTTGCTGAACACGCCCTTGCCCTGGCATTGAAGTCGGGCACTCGAGCGTTTTACACAACTCCGATCAAGGCGCTGTCGAATCAGAAGTTTCACGATCTGGCCGAGGAACATGGTGAAGCATCGGTCGGACTCCTGACCGGAGATACAGCGATCAACGGGGATGCTCCGATCGTTGTCATGACGACCGAGGTTCTGCGAAACATGATCTATGCCCGTTCCCCGGGTCTTGACGCCCTTGCTTGGGTGGTGCTCGATGAAGTGCATTACTTGCAAGACACGTACCGAGGCTCAGTATGGGAAGAGGTGATAATCCATCTCCCGAAACATGTTCGACTCGTATGCCTCTCGGCGACGGTTTCGAATGCTGACGAACTTGGTCAGTGGATTAGTGCCGTTCGAGGACCAACTGAGGTAGTGGTCGAATCGAAACGACCCGTCACGCTCGACAACTGGTACCTCGTAGCGGACCGCCAGGGAGACGGCCTCGTTCTGCTTCCCACTCTCGCCGACGGTAAGGCCGATGAGCGTGGCCACCGATACGACCTCGATATCCGCGATCGCTCCAGCGGCGGCCGGCGGCGCTATGCAACTCCTGGTCGAGTCGAAGTCGTTGAGTTGCTTGCGGAGCGTTCGATGCTACCGGCGATTTTCTTTATCTTCAGTCGAAACGGTTGCGACGATGCTGTTCTGTCGTGCACGCGGGCGGGCCTCACGTTCACCGACTCTGATGAACGCGAACGGATTCGCCAGATAGCAGAGTCGCACGTACAAGAACTCAGCGATGACGATCTAAAGGTTCTTGATTATGGACGTTGGCTTGATTCGCTCGAACGAGGTATCGCGAGCCATCACGCCGGACTTGTGCCGCCGTTCAAGGAGGCGGTCGAACAATGCTTTGTAGAAGGTCTTGTTCGAATCGTCTTTGCTACAGAAACCCTTGCGCTTGGTATCAACATGCCGGCACGGACGGTCATCATCGACAAGCTTACGAAATTCACTGGCGAGGGCCATGAGTTCCTCACTCCAGCGCAGTACACACAGCTGACTGGACGGGCAGGAAGACGGGGGATCGACGATCACGGAAACGCCGTTGTGCTTTGGTCTCCGTTCGTTACGTTCGACGATGTCGCAACGCTCGCCGCGAGTCGAAGTTTTCGACTCACAAGTTCCTTCCGACCGACGTACAACATGGCGGCGAATTTGGTGCGGAGATACGACGCAGGGGAAGCGCACCGCCTGCTCGGAAGCAGTTTCGCCCAATACCAAGCCGATGCCGATGTGGCGCGAGAGGAACTCCGCATCGCCACTCAGTTCGAGAAACTTGAGCGGCTCACCGAAGACGCCACTTGCGACAGGGGAGATATTGCCGGATACAAATTGCTGCTTGATCGAGAGCGAGGCGTGCGCCGCTCTGGGAGCGGCGGCTCGGCTGTGGAGCGAGCACTTTCAGAAATGAAACCCGGCGACATTCTTTGGCTCGAGGGCAGCGGAGGGCATGATCGAGTTGCGGTACTTTCTGTTTCACATCGCAAAGGCGGTTCGGTAAGAGTCAAAGTCCTAAATTCTCGGCGCAATGTGCTGCAACTCGGTGCGAAAGATTTTGATGAGGCACCGACCGTGGTCGGACATATCGAACTTCCTGTTCCGTTCACCCCGATGAAACCGAAATTTCAGAAAGCGGTTTCGGTAGAGCTCGATCGCGTCGCTGGTCGGATTCGTTCACTCGAAACGAGAGCCGCTGAGCACTCTGCGCGTGATCAGTGTGCTGAGCACCCAGTTCACGATTGCCCCCAGCGCGACCAACACCTCAGAGCATTGCGCGACGTTGAAAGGGTGCGCAAAGACATCGACGGTCTTGAAAAGAGGATTCGATCTCGAACGGGCTCACTCGTTGAGCAATTCGATCGCATCCTGCAGATGCTCGAGAATTGGGGCCATCTCGACGGGTGGCAACTCACTGAGCGTGGCGAACGTCTTGTGCGGATTTATCACGAGTCGGATCTCGCCATCGCCGAAGCGATCGAAGAGAACCTTTTTGATGACCTGACGGCTCCAGAACTCGCCGGTCTTGTGAGTTGTTTCATCTACGAGTCAAGGGCCTCAAGTCCGGATCTTGGTACGTGGTTCACGCGTCGCTTGCTCGCAGACCGTGCCGATCAGATTTCCGACCTTGCATCATCGATTTCCCAAGATGAGATCCGACTCGGACTCCCAGGTACTCGTGCGACAGATCCAGCGTTCTTCGCACTCGCCCATGCATGGGCTTCGGGTGATGAACTCGACCATATGTTGGGCGACGACGAGATGCCTGGTGGTGATTTCGTTCGAACAATCAAGCAACTCGTAGACCTCCTCCGGCAGATTTCGGAGACCGAAGCAACCTGTGCACCGACTGCGTCCGAGGCTTCCGATCTGCTCCATCGCGGCATCGTCGCTGTTTCGGGGCGCGGTCGCGTTGCTCTAGGGCAGGACGACGATTCGCCGTGACGATTAAGAAAGAGAGTGAGTACGGCAGATTGGAGCCGTTACCCGAGGGTTCACCGGTTGTGTCGTCTGACGCGGAACTCCGAAGCCTTGTGTGCGCCGCAAGATCCGAGCATCGTTTGCCTCTTTCGGTTGGACTCCTCGCAGGTGACTTATGCCGAACCCTCGGCGGTTCTGGCGATGTAACTCGGCTGCGAACGCCCGAAGCACTCACGGTTCCGATCGATCTGCCCATCGCTGTCATCGATGGAACGGAATACCCTTTTGTCGCTCATCTGTTGATCGGTCGCACGTTTGCCAAGGACTTTGCGGTGGTCATGAATGCTCAATGGCTGGGACCGCTCGATCTGGGACCTCGTTCCCACCCAGGCGACGGCCTCGTCGATGTCACAACCGGAACGCTTCCTTGGACGCAGCGACGAATTGCGCGCCGCCGAGCCCACTCCGGAACTCATCTCCCTCATCCGGCCCTAAAACATCGCCGAACCTCCCACTACCGCTTCGTTTTCACCTCGCCAGTCGTAGTTCAGATTGATTCGCTGCTCCGTGTAAATGCCGAGGAAATCGAGATTCGAGTGGAACCAGACGCGTTTTTCGTCGTGGTTTGACCAGCCGGTCGGAGTCGTTCGCCATGTAGCGTTCAGGCATGGACGTCAACGAGGCAAAGCGACACGCCGTTGAAGTGATCGATAGTTGCAACGATTTACTCCTTGAGGTCTCTCACTCCATCCATTCTCATCCTGAAGAGAACTACGCCGAGCACCATGCTCATGACGTGCTGACCGCAGCCCTCGAGTCGCACGGCCTCGATGTTCAACGCGGCGCATACGGTCTGCCGACGGCATTTGACGCATCGGCCGGAACTACCGGGCCAGAGATCGCTGTTTTTTGTGAGTACGACGCGCTGCCCGGCATTGGACACGCTTGCGGTCACAACATCATCGCCGCGGCTGGCCTCGGGGCAGCGATCGGTGCGAGCGCCGTTGCAGATGATCTTCATGGTCGATTGCGAGTGTTTGGGTCTCCAGCTGAAGAGGGTGGGGGAGGCAAGGTATTCATGCTCGAGCGCGGAGCCCTCGACGGAATTGATGCGGCGATGATGGTTCACCCCGCCGATGCTGATTTACGTTGGATGACGACCATTGCGGTTCAACAATTGATGGTGACGTGGCACGGCGAGGCAGCTCACGCAGCAGCCCAGCCATGGAATGGCCGGAACGCTCTCGATGCTGCCGTCTTGGGCTACATGAACGTTGCTGCTTTGCGTCAACACATCCGTCCTCAAGAACGGATTCATGGCGTGTTTACGAATGGCGGCGATAAACCCAATATCGTCCCCGCCTCAGCAGCGATGCATTGGTTCGTGCGTGCCGCAGATATTTCTTCTCTCGAGGCGCTTAAGACACGTGTCCTTTCTGCATTGCAAGCAGGCGGCGACGCGACCGGTTGTTCGACGGAGTTCTCGTGGCTTGAGCCGTCCTACGCCGAACTCGTTCGGAACGATCCATTCGAAGATCTCTACGCGTCCAACAGCGCAGCGATCGGGCGGATTGTTTCGGAGCCAAGTGGCGATCTGAATGTCGTTGGATCAACCGACATGGGCAACGTCAGCCATGTCGTGCCTTCCATTCATCCGATGATCGCAGTCGCTCCTCGCGGCGTCGGAATCCACACAGAGAAGTTCACCGAGTTCGCAGCATCAGCCTCTGGCGACGCAGGTGTGCTTGATGGGGCAAAGGCGATGGCGATGACAATCATTGACCTGTGGTCCTCTGCAGAACTACTTCGATCGGTTACCTCCGCATTCGACGCTCGTCTCAAGTAGCACCTCGCTTCAGCGGCATCCGCGGTCGGGAGCCCTCAACGCCGTACGGTTGCTCGCCGTGAGTGTCTACGTCGCAGAAGAGTTCAGCCCAGAAGAGGCCGACGTTCTACGTCGATATTTCACGAACCTCTACGGACCAGTGTTTGCACTGGTAAATCTTCCCGAGGTTGTGAAAGGCGCCCTGTTCGCGAGGTATTCACGAACTCACAAAAGTCTGCGAAGGCTGTTTCTCGACGAATTCGTCGGAGAGCTCGACATCAGTGGTGACGCCTCCATCGATGCCACGATCGGGCTGCGTCGTGCTGAAGAGCTCTACGAAAAAGTCTTTTTCGAGTACGGCGATGACTCTGTCGCTCAACTCGGGGGAGTGCACCTGGCCTGTGAACAGGCCTCAAATCTCCTGACCAAAGTTCTTGAGTGGGGTCGTCTTATGGCGTACCTCGAGCAATCAACTCGCTACATCGCCTACGACGCCCGCATTGGTGGCCGCTATCGGTTCTACCGCCCGCCGGAAGTACTTCAGTCAAGTCTGGGCACTCGATATGTCGGTGACATGGACCGACTCTTCGACACCTACGCCGAGTTACTGCCAATCCTCGTCGATGACATTCGAGAGCGGATCCCGAAGGATCCAGCCGATAGTGATTTCGTTTACCGCCAGGCGATTCGAGCGAAGGCCTTCGACTCGATTCGCGGTCTCCTTCCGGCATCTTCGCTATCCAATGTCGGCATCTACGGCACCGGCCAGGGCTACGAAATGTTGTTGCTTCGCATGCGCGCGCATCCATTGCCTGAGGCTCGAACCTACGCGGACCTCATGCTCACCGAGTTGCGCAAAGTCGTTCCCTCTTTCCTGAAGCGAGTCGACCTCGACGACAGGGGAGTTGCGTGGAGCAATTACATGAGTTCGAGCCGCAACGCGATGGACGACATCGCCGGCCGTCTCTTCGCTGGCGTTGAAGACATCGAACCGGCTCCCGTTGTCACCCTCGTCGATTTCGATCCCGATGCCGAAATCAAGCTCGTTGCTGCTGCCCTCTATCCCCATCTCACGCTTCCAGAGCGTCAGATCGAAGATCGAGTTCGACTCATGAGCACAGAAGAGCGCGTGGCAGTACTCAATGCCTACGAAGGCGGGCGCGAAAACCGGCGACATAAACCGGGTCGAGCACTCGAACGCCCCTCGTATCGATTCGATGTCCTTGCCGATTACGGCGCATTTCGGGATCTTCAACGTCACCGCATGCTGACCATCGATTGGCAGAAGCTGACGCCGCTGCACGGCTACACCCGCCCAGCAGCAGTCGACGACGCCGGTGTCGGTGCAACGTTCGATGAAGCAATGGAACGCTCAGCGTCGCTCTACGAAGCTCTCGAAGAGCGCTTCCCGGCTGAGTCTTCCTACGCGGTCTCGCTGGCGTATCGAGTTCGGTTCTCGATGCATATGAACGCTCGAGAAGCGATGCACCTCATCGAGCTGCGCACAACGCCCCAGGGGCATCCTGCGTATCGGATCGTTGGTCAAGAGATGCACCGACTCATTGCCGAGCAAGCCGGCCACCATGCCATCGCTGCCATGATGCGCTTTGTCGACCACAGCGCCGAACCTGAGCTTGAACGCCTCCAGGCCGAACGAAGGGCCGAAAGTCGTCGTTTAGAGCCGTAAAAGGGGTGTCGTTTGTCACCTTTCGACATCTGCGGCACGAATGGCACCAATACCACCCCAGAACGTGCCTATCATCCGCGGCACGAATCACCTTGGCCTCGCACTGCGAAGGCCCTAACCCGAGGACTCCATGGCTGACGATCCCATCGAAGAAGAATTCGACGAGGAAGAAATCGACGTCGATCTCGAAGGTGAAGACCTTGAGGGCGATCTCGTCGAAGACCTCGAAGAGGTCCTTGTCGATGTGGTTGCCGAGGACGAAGAAGACGACGAGGCAGTCGCTGACGCTGCGCTTGCTGCGCGTCCCAAGCGTGAAGATGAAGATGACGAAGAGGAAGACCTCAACCCCGACGATGTCGAGGCCGACCTCGATGCGATTCTGAAAGATCGAATTGCCGCTGCCGACGACGACGATGAAGACGATGAAGAGGTCGTCCCCGAGCCTCGTGCTCCTGCTGATATCGCTGAAGGTGTGACGCCGAAGAAGGCGAACGAATTCATGTGCACCGGTTGCTTCCTTCTGGTCAACCGAGGCCAGTTTGGTTCGCCCGGTTCGATGCACTGTCCCGTTGGTGAAGCCGAATGTCCGGCAATCGCGCATATCGAATCCGGTGCGCTGGATCGCCAAGTAAAGGCAGCCACAAAGAAGGCGCCAGCCAAGAAAGCACCAGCGAAAACTGCGGCTACGAAGAAGCCGGCAGCAAAGGCACCCGTGAAGAAGGCGCCTGCCAAGAAAGCTCCCGCGAAGAAAGCAAAGAGCTGACATGTCGGCGTCGGCGCGCGATTCGGCCGTCGATCCTGTCGGGCAGTTGCTTGACATGTTTCTCTACGCTCCAATCGGATTTCTGTCGAAGAGCGCAGAGTCTGTGCCCGATCTCGCAAAACGTGGTCGAACGCAAGCTGCAAATGCGCGCGTGATTGGTCAATTCGCGCTGGGAGCGTCGAACGCGAAAGCCCGAAAGTCGTTGGCGGACGCTGAACAGCACGTTCATGCGTTTTTACGGATCATTGCCGAGTCAGCGAATCCATCTCGCTCTCAGGATCCCGCCTCTGCTTCGCGTTTAGGCGCAGACGGTGTCGACGACGCTTCTGCTGATGATGGACCTATTGAGAACTACGACGCTCTCACCGCTGTCCAAATCCTGCCGTTGTTGGCCACACTTTCGACGGTAGAGCTTCAACAAATTTCTGACTACGAACAGACCCATCGCGCTCGAAAGACAGTTCTCACACGTATCCGTCAGTTGCAGGGCTGAGATGTCAACGACGGTCCGCCCTGCGGAACAGTCGGACCTCAATGAGTTGATTGCGTTAATGGACACAGCGGTTCTCGAGTTGCGAGGTCAGCGCGGGGGAGAAGCGCTGGCCTGGGCGCTCGACCGCAACGTCTCCTCGCTCGACACACTCACTTCTGCTCTGGAAGCCGCCGACACGATGTTGTGGTGCGGCCTTTGGGAGAACGTCCTAGTCGGCTATGCGATCGCTTCTGTTGTCACTGAGGGCGACGATCAGGTCGTCTTGATCACCGACGTCTACACCACTCCCGATGTTCGGGACGTTGGCGTTGGCGAGCTGCTCCTGGAATCAGCGATCGCATGGGCGACGGTTCTCGATGCGGTGGCGATCGACGCCTATGCCCTCCCTGGAGCGCGTGAATCAAAAAACCTCTTTGAGCGCTTTGGACTTACTGCTCGGCTGATCACCGTTCGTCGCCAACTGCGCAAGGCGATCGACGACTAGCGACCTTTCCATTCCGGTGAACGCTTTTCGATAAATGCATTGAGGCCCTCAGTGGTGTCTTCAGAAGCTAAGACGCGACCGAACGCTGCACCTGTCTTCGCCATGATCGTTTCCTCGTCGTCCCAGTCGGCAGCAATGACGAGCGTGCGGCTTTCCCAGACGGCGAGTGGAGCATTGACAGCAATGGCATTCGCAAGAGCCATTGCTCCCTCGAGTGCCTTCCCTTCTGAAGTGATGCGATTAACGAGCCCGAGTTCGTAGGCACGTTGAGCTGAAAGGGGTTCGCCTGTAAGTGCAACTTCGAGAGCCACATTCTTTCCGACGATTTTGGGGAGTCGATAAAGGCCACCAGCTCCTGCGACCAGATTGCGCTTCACTTCAGCGAGACCAAACTGTGAAATATCGGAAGCGACGATCATGTCGGCGGCCAAAGCAATTTCGCACCCGCCTGCTGTGGCCAAACCGTCAACTGCAGCAATGATCGGCTTCGTTCGAAGGAAGGTGGTGAAGCCCCCGAAGCCGCCCTTCTTCGTAGCGAGATCACCAGGTCGTCCCTCGCTGATGACTTTCAGATCTGCGCCGGCGCAGAACACCGGCTTCTTGTGCCCTGTTGTATTCGCCGTCAGCACGCCAACCCACACATCGGGGTCGGCCTCGAATGTCTCGAGGTGCGCTGTCATCGCGTTCGCGACCTCACCGTTCACGGCATTGCGGGCCTCGGGGCGGTTGAGTGTGAATACTGCGACATGTCCGTGGACTTCATATTCGACCATGGCGAAACTCTAGCGAGTTCACTGACGGCACTCCGTTACGTCACGTGACAAAACTACGATCGGACCGTGGCGAGAGTGAATGGTGTTTCTTCTCCAGTTCTGGGATTCACTCGTATAGCGGTGTGCGATCTCGACGGGACTCTCGTTGACTCGGATGCAGCGTTGGCTGAAGCCTTTCTAGCGTTGGGTGTGGCGCCATCACAGATCACCTATGGACACGTTTTGTCCGAGGAGTGTCAGCGTCTGGGTATCGCGATTGAGGACTACCTCGCTGCATACGACTCTTCTAAGGCATTGCCGTTCCCAGGGGTCAGCCAGCTCATCGCTCAGTTGGATCGTTGGGCGATCTGCTCGAACAAGCATCCGGACTCGGGCGCTGCGGAACTTGCTCGCTTCGACTGGAGTCCAGACGTAGCGCTCTTCGCCGATTCATTCAACGGTCCGAAACAACTCGAACCCGTGCTCGATGCGCTCGACGTCTCACCGAACGACGTCGTGTTCCTCGGCGACACAGACCACGATCGGCAGTGTGCCAAAAACGCCGGAGTCACGTTTGCGTTAGCCGGATGGAACACGCGCTCCAACGCGCAACGCAACGATGTGGTGCTCTCGCATCCTCTCGAACTTCTTGAACTGTTGGCCGACTAGCTCAGGCGGATTCTTCGCCTTCGGAAGTCGGTTCGTCGACAACGACGGCAGTCTCGGCCGGTGCTGCTTCGGTTGAAGCCGATGTCTCAGCAGTCGAAGTGGCGACCTCTTCGAGAACAGGCTCGCCTGAGGTCTCGGTCGGAGCAGGCTCGGTGGAAAGGTCGCTGGCTGCTGCATCGTCTGTCGCCGGCGCGTCAGTGAGCTTCGGCTTCGGCGGGCGAGGCTTCGCTCCGGCACGTGACTTCGATGGCGCTGCAGCCTCGATACCAAAGAGCGATGCAATCTGGGGGAGCCGAGCAGCAACTTTCTTCACTGCCGCAAGAAGTTCCGGCGATGGTTCGGCCGGGATACCCAGGGGTGTCACCTGCGTGCGGACCGGCGAGAACGCCAACGCATCAAGCACCGTTGCGTAACGATCCTGACCAGTTTCTGGTGTCAGCGATGCAACTGTCGCTTCGGTGAGTTTCGCGGCGAGTTCCGCCGGTAAAGGTGACCCAGCCTTGGGCGGGCGAGAACTCACGCGCAATGCGCGAACCGCACGACCTCCAGCAAGAAGTTCGGTGATCTCGGTGAGCCATGCCGATTGTTCCGATTCCACTCGCTGAGTGAGCCTGGCTTTCAGTTGCTCTGCGATAGCGCGGGACTCATCGTCGCGTGCACCAGCATCGGCAGCAACGATCACCGAACGCAGATCGCGGAGATCGAGTTCAGCGATATCGGCCAGTGCCGCTTCAGCTTTATCAAGCCATTCGGCAGAACGAAGTGCGGGCATCAGTTGCTCGGCAAGTTGTAACAGCGGTGCCGGGCTGATTTCCGGCTTGCCTTCGGCCTTATTTGTTTCGTTCTGCTTCTCGACCGCAAGTCGTACAGCAGGGATTCCGCCGCGGAGCACCTGTTCAGCGATTGGCTTTTGTTCCGGAGCAAGCGCGGCGAGAGCGGCATTGCGGTGAGTGCGCCCTGCGCGCAGTCGCTTCGCTTTCGGCTTCGGTTCCGGAGCAGGCGACGTCGGGCGGTTCGGATGGGCAGTGCGAGTGCCACTCTTGCGACGAGCGTCTTGTGATCCTTCACCCTCAGCGCGCGGCTTTCGGTCGCGTGGCGGACGGGAATCTTTGCGATCGCCATCGCCATCGCGGCGGGGCTTGCGGTCGCCACGGCCCTTCGGTGCCAACTTCGTTGTGACAAGCGGTTCGTCGTCGCGTCGCGGTGTGCCAACAATGACAATTCGTTCCGGCTCTTTACGCGCACCCTTTGGCGGGAGCACCGCGATGATGTCGATGCCGTCCATCATGAAATCAGCGTCAGCACGCACCACATCGCCAACTTTGGCCCCGGCGAACAGCAACGAACCGTTGAGCTCTCCCTTGGGCAACTTGGCCCCGGCAGCACGCCAGGTCCAGGATCCGTCTTCTCGGGTACTTGTGAGTTCAACTTCGATGCGGCGTGACATAGGGGAGACACGCTAACGCTGAGCGTGTGGGCAGAGCGAACGAGAACGCCTGAAGGCCCTCGCTGCTACGTTCCCGCTCATGGCAGACGAAGAGGTTGAGTACGGACAACGCCCGTTTCAGGCGCCCCATGGGGCCACCGAGGTCTTCCTCGTTCGCCATGGCCAGTCGGCCGCGTTCAGAGAGGGAGAGCCATTTGACCTCGTCGGTGGGCAGGGAGACCCGCCTCTAACTGCACATGGCCATTGGCAGGCAGCGCAGGTAGGTGAACGACTTCGACACGTGGAGCTCGCCGCCGTGTACGTCACCACACTTCAGCGCACTGCCCAGACCGCAGCACCGCTCCTTGGTGCGATCGGGCAGAACGGCATAGTTGAACCCGACCTTCGAGAGATCCACTTGGGGGAGTGGGAGGGCGGCATCTTTCGCAAGAAGGTTGCCGAACGTGACCCGGCCTTCCTCGAAGTGGAACGGACACAGGACTGGAGCGCCATCCCCGGCGCTGAATCGTTCACAGAACTGCAAGATCGTGTCGTTGGGGCGATCACCCGGATCCACGCTGCTCATCCCGGAGAACGGATCGTTGCGGTCAGTCACGGGGGAGCGATCGGGGCTGCCCTTGCTCATGCGACCGGCTCCAAGCCCTTTGCGTTCGCGGCAACCGACAATGCCTCAATCGCTCACCTCATTGTGATCGGCGATCGATGGATCCTTCGCCGGTACAACGACACCGGCCACCTTGGTGGCGAACTGTCAGCGGTTGCGGAAGGACTCACCTAAGTCGACGCCTGTTGGCATTCGCCTGTTCGGTTGCCGATAATCCTCGTTATGTAAAGTAATGGGGCGATATGGCCAATGGGGCTCATCGGCTGCGGGTCAGACGATGGACGCCATCCGAGGCTCAAGTCTCGCAGCGGCCAGCGGTTCGGCGTTCTCCATGAGCCATGTCAGAGCCTCTGAGAGGTCCTGCGCCGTGGATGATGCCGCAAGGTCCCGTTGAACATCTTCAACAGCAGCCTGAAGGCAATAGAGCAATCCTTGAAGTTCCTCGATCGCCGATCGATCGACAATCACATCGTCGTCGTCGAGCCCATGGGTCTTTGCCAACTTCCTCGCCATGTAGGACTGCTGGCGACAACCAGCTCGGCAAAACGACCGAGGCCGACCCGGACCTTCACGAGGTTCAACGGGCCGACCGCACCATCGGCATCTTGCAGAGGGTTTTGCCCGGCCACTCTCACTCATCGTTAATTTCGTCACGTGACGATATTAACGAATCTCAGCCCGTGAATGTGGGAACTGCTGCCGGTACATCGGTCGTCGGCGGATCGGCCGCCGGCAGTGCAGGCAGAACCGGGAACGGAAACGCGGTGAGCGTCAGGCCCCAGAGCCCTTGGTAGCTCGCCATCAAACTCGGCACGCCTGGTTGCCATGCCGCGTAGATCGAGCCGAAGTCGGGACCCGGCGTCGTGATCTGCCACGAGGACAGGATCGAAAATGGCGATGAACCGTTCACCATCCATGCTCCCCCGGTGGGTGACTCCCCAGCCGCGAGCAATGCCTGGATCACGAGAGCCGTCGAGTTGGGGTCGGGGTCTCCCCCGGTGAACCACGGAAACCCTCCAGCTTGAGGTCCAGACGCTGTCTGCGCTGCGTGCAAGAACGCAAGTGCACGAGAAATCGCAGCCGTTTCGCCTGCAGCCTTAAGTGCTTGAACAGCGAATGCCGTCGAGTTTGTGTCGGCACCGACGTAGTTCAACGAATCGGGAGCACCGCAATCATTAAGCACGTTGCTCGTGCTCGCTCGAAATGGTTGCCATCCGCCCAGTGCGCTGGCCGGATTGGTGCCTCCGATGCACTGTTGATCGACGATCCACTGCACCGCTGCAGGAGGCGGAGTGAGACCTGACGCGAGCAATGCCATCACGACGAACGATTGGTCCTGCACTGCTGAAAACGGATCCTGGTAACCGTAGAAGCCAGCGTCAGAAATGCCATACAACGCCTGTGCTCGTGCCAAAAGATTTGTTGCGGGATTGCCGAACGAAGACGGGTCTCCCCCAACGGTGTGCACCAGAAGGATCAATTCGCCGAGGCGCTCGGGAAGATCAGAACCGACCAGAGCCACCGTCGACCCGCTTCCGTCGTTCACCACCCAGTCATCGACATGCGAACCGATATAGGTCATTGCGCGTGTAAGCGCGTCGCGATGTTGCCCGGATGCAGCGAGGCCGTTGGCGACGTTCACCGTCTGCGTAATTGCCGCCGAGGTCTCCCCCGCCACGTTCACTGCACCATCAGGGCCGACCTGAGCGGCCAACCAATCCGATGTACGAGTCGACTCCGTAGTCGTCACCGCTGAAACTTGAACAACGGAAAGAGAGAGAAACGAGAGCGAGGCAACGAGGAGCACAACCGTTCCGCGACGGAAGTTTCTCATTGCTGCGTTGAAGCGAGTGGTCATGTTGTCCTTGAGTTGGACCGACGTTTCATCGGTGCCGACCCTGGACGAACGCCAAATCGCGAACAACTCCGGGACTCGACACCGCATTCCACGACGGTGAGGTGAGTCTCGCTGCCCTGTTCGGTGATCCGACTCGGTCTGTCCCAGAAAGGCGACACACCACACGGTTGCGGGACAGCGCCGGAATCTCACCGGACTTCCCCTCACACGGCAACTACTTCTTGTTGCGTCAGACAAGCACCGATCGATCGACGAGTCAAGGACAGCACACAAACGAACGTCAGACATAGGATCGAGCAACGAGCAGGGGTCACACCCGTACTGAATGGAGAGCTGCGATGACTGCAAGCCTCGATCCTGACAACTTTGGCGTCGTGCGCGGAGCATCGAAGCCAATCCCTTACGACATTCCCGTCTTCGCAACGCTTGAAGAAGAGCGTCAACATCGCAAGGAACGTCTTGCCGCAGCATTCCGACTCTTCGGAAAGTTTGGTTTCGGCGAAGGAGTAGCCGGCCATATCACCGTGCGCGATCCAGAGCATCACGATTGCTTCTGGTTGAACCCAATCGGCATGGACTTCCGTCTCATCAGTGTTTCCGACCTGATCCTCGTCGACCACGAGGGCAACATTCTTCACGGCGACTACGCGATCAATCAGGCGGCCTTTGCTATCCACTCTCAGATCCACGCCGCCCGCCCTGATGTCATCGCCGCCGCTCACACGCACTCCGTCTACGGCAAAGCGTTCTCAACTCTGGGCCAATTACTCGATCCACTAACGCAGGACTCGTGTGCGTTCTACGACGACCACGTCCTCTTCGATGACTACACGGGCGTCGTGCTTGATTCCAGCGAAGGTCGCCGTATTGCCGAAGGCCTCGGCATGAAGAAGGCAGCAATCCTTCGTAATCATGGTCTTCTTACGGTCGGACATTCCGTCGATGAGGCTGCTTGGTGGTACATCACAATGGAGCGCAGTTGCCAAGCACAGTTGCTTGCTATGGCCGCAGGCACGCCGATTTTGATCGATGACGATTGTGCAGCGATGACCCATGACCAGGTCGGACTTCCGTTCGCCGGTTGGTTCTCATTCCAACCACTCCATGCCACGATCGTGCGCGAACAACCAGATCTTTTCGACTAAGTTCCGTCCCACAATTGACGCTGATCACCGCATGCGGGAGAGATCATTCGAAACCCTGATGGAGATCTTCTAACGAAGTGAACCTGACGAGATCGAATGGCGCCGAAGGAGCAACCCCCCGGGAAACTCTCAGGCTCATGTACCGCACGCGTAGGCAACTCTGGAGAGCAGTCATCGCTCACGCGAATGGCTCACCGACGGGGAAAGTTGAGACCAACGGGAGTCCCGGCGGTTGACACGAAACTCTCAGGTACCACAACAGAGCGGGGTCCCGACTAAGGCGCACTCGCGCCATAACCATCGAGGCCGCCATGACCGATCCCCGTCCGTCCTTAGAGCAGTTGATTGCATCCGACCAATTTGTCGGACGACATATCGGGCCATCCGACGACGACATTGCAACAATGCTCGCAGTCGTTGGCCAACCAACACTCGATGCGCTGATCGACGCGGTCGTTCCACCGTCGATCCGATCGACCTCTCGCCTCGCCGTTCCGGAAGCAATCGATGAAGCAACAATGCTTTCGCGATTGCATGCGATTGCTGAATCGAATGTTGTTCGAACATCGCTCATTGGCTGCGGCTGGTATGGCTGCGTGACTCCCCCGGTCCTACGCCGCAATGTGCTCGAGAACCCGGCCTGGTACACCGCCTACACGCCGTACCAACCCGAGATCTCGCAGGGTCGCCTCGAAGCGCTACTCATGTATCAGACCATGGTGTGCGATCTCACCGGCATGGATATCGCAAATGCCTCGATGCTCGACGAATCCACCGCTGCGGCCGAAGCCATGACGCTGCTGTATCGCTCGAACGGTAAACGAGGCGAACGATTCCTCATCGACCGCGATACTCATCCGCAAACAGTGTCAGTTCTGCAGACGAGAGCTGAGCCACTCGGTTTCATCATCGAACTTGTCGATCCCGCTGCTCCAATCGCCGACGATGTTTTTGGTGTCCTCCTCTCGCATCCGGGATCATCGGGCGTCATCCGAGACCTCGCTCCCGCTATAGATGCAGCCCACATCGCTGGAGCACTCGTTGCCGTAACCACAGACCTACTCGCGTGTTGCCTCATCACTCCCCCAGGTGAACTCGGAGCCGATGTCGTTGTTGGGTCGTCGCAGCGTTTCGGCATACCCCTCGGCTTCGGTGGTCCAAGTGCAGGATTCCTAGCCACGCGCGACGAACATCGACGCGTACTTCCAGGTCGTTTGGTCGGTGTCTCAATCGATGCCGCCGGGCGACCTGCGTACCGACTGGCATTGCAAACGCGTGAACAGCACATTCGTCGCGAGAAGGCAACCTCAAATATCTGCACGGCCCAGGTGTTGCTTGCGGTGTTGGCCGCGCTCTACGCGGCCTGGCACGGCCCCGACGGACTCAAGCGAATTGCAACTCGCGTCAATCGTCTGACGTCTGTTGTAGCCACCGGTCTGCGTGAACTTGGGGTCGAAGTTGTCAACGAGACATTCTTCGACACGCTCACCGTGCGGGTGCCGTCCGGAGCCGACAATCTCATGATCACGACTCGCGCCGCGGGGATCGAGATTCGACGAGTCGATGCCGACACAGTGTCGTTCTCAATCGACGAGACCACCACCCCGGTCATCGTTGCAACACTGCTCGCGTGTTTCGGAGCAGTTGACGTTTCGATTGCCGGCATCGATGAGCGCTCGCTTTCTTCGATCCCCGATTTCGCCCTCCGCTCAAGTACGTATCTTGATCATCCGAATTTCACAAGCCACCACAGCGAAACGGAAATGGTTCGTTATCTCCGGCGGCTCGCCGACGTCGATCTTGCACTTGATCGTTCAATGATTCCGTTGGGCTCATGCACAATGAAGTTGAACTCCGCGGCCGAGATGGAACCGATCACTTGGCCGCAATTCGCGAATCTCCATCCCTACGTCGACCCGTCAGATGCTCAGGGTTACCGCACCGTGATCTCCGATCTCGAGCGGTGGCTCGCCGATATCACGGGCTACGACGCGGTTTCGCTTCAACCCAACGCTGGGTCCCAAGGCGAATTCGCCGGCCTACTTGCGATCCGCGCGTGGCATCTCGGCAATGGCGATTCCAAACGCGATGTTTGCCTCATCCCTGCGTCTGCTCACGGAACCAATGCCGCAAGCGCTTCGATGGTCGGCATGCGCGTCATCGTGGTTGCATGTGACGAGAACGGCAACGTCGATGTCGAAGATCTGCGCACCAAAATCGCAGAGTACGCAGACGACCTTGCAGCATTGATGATCACCTACCCATCGACACATGGCGTGTTCGAAGAGGCAATCGGTGAGATTTGTGCCTCAGTTCACGAAGCTGGTGGGCAGGTGTACCTCGATGGCGCCAACCTCAACGCTCTTGTTGGTATTGCTCGGCCTGGCCACTTCGGTGCCGACGTCAGCCATCTGAACCTGCACAAAACGTTCTGTATCCCCCACGGCGGCGGTGGCCCCGGAGTTGGACCAGTTGCCGTCCGTTCGCACCTCGCCCCCTACTTGCCAAGCCACCCAGTCATCACAAGCGCCGGACCGATTCGAGATGCTTCTGTGAGCGGCCCTCGCGTCGGAGCAGTGTCGTCGGCTCCCTATGGCTCAGCGAACATCTTGACCATTCCGTGGGCGTATATCTCGATGATGGGTCCAGCTGGTCTCGAACGAGCGACGCACGTTGCCATCCTCAACGCCAACTACGTTGCCCGCCGCCTGCAACATGCGTATCCGGTTCTTTACACGGGGCGCGACGATCTTGTTGCCCACGAATGCATTCTCGATCTCCGCCCGATTACGAAAGAAACAGGCGTAACGGTCGACGATGTCGCCAAGCGTCTCATTGACTACGGATTCCACGCACCAACAATGTCGTTTCCTGTAGCCGGGACACTCATGGTTGAAAGCACCGAAAGCGAAAACCTTGCAGAGCTCGACCGATTCTGCGACGCAATGCTGGCGATCCGTTCAGAGATCGATCGAGTTGTCGCCGGAGAATGGCCAGCAGACGACAATCCCCTCCATAACGCTCCGCATACCGCGGCGGATCTCACGGCTGACTCCTGGACCCATCCGTACACGAGAGAATGCGCGGGTTGGCCTAACGGTCATGTCGCAGCTCGTTACTGGCCGCCGGTCAGTCGTATCGACGGCGCGCACGGCGACCGCAATCTGGTGTGCTCGTGCCCGCCGATTGAGGCGTTCGCAGAAAACTAATTAGTGCACAAACGGTGTCTTCACAACACGAGCTTCAAGCATCGTGCCGCGGACATCGATCTCGAAAGCATCCCCCACCGCCGAATCGGGCGGGAGGAAACCGAGCGCGATCCCATGACCAAGTTCGGGCGAGAAATTGCCGCTTGTCACCACTCCGACCGCAACGCCATCGCTCAAAATGGGAGACCCCTCTCGAGGAGGTCGCCGACCCTCAGTTACGAGTCCGCACAATCGGCGCGAGATGCCGTGGTCACGCTCAGTGGCAAGCACATCCGAACCGCGAAACGGTCCCTTGTCGAATCTCACAGCCCAGCCCAGCCCAGCCTGCAGCGACGTAATACCTGATCCGAGTTCGTGGCCGTGCAACGGAAGTCCAGCTTCAAGGCGGAGTGTGTCTCGCGCACCGAGACCGGCTGGAGTTACACCCGCAGCAACGATGGCATTCCAAAGTTCTTCAGCATGCGCGGCCGGGACCGCGATCTCGACGCCGTCTTCTCCGGTGTAACCGGTCCCGGCAACGACAACATCGATTCCGCGCCATTGAAGGCGTCGGACGTCGAAACGAGCGACCGAAGCAATTGATTGATCAATTGTGGCGAGAAGAGTGCGCGCATCGGGCCCCTGCACAGCGAGGATGGCGCGTTCGGAAGTGACATCTCCTGCCTCGACAGAGACACCGCCCAGAGATTGCGCAATCTCTTCGATTGCTCCGGTGACACGATCTGTATTTGAGGCATTCGGCATCACATCGAATGTTTCCGGATCGACCCACCAAATGATGATGTCGTCAACGACCGACGCAGTTTCTTCGTCTAGGAGGTGCGTGTATTGCGCTCGGCCTGGCTTCACTCGCCCGAGATCATTCGTGAACGCGCGCTGCAGCACGTCGAACGCGTCGGGGCCTGTAACTCGCACAGTCCCTAAATGGGAGACGTCGAAGACAACTGCACTGTGACGACATGCACGATGTTCGGCCAACGTTCCTTCAGCGTAAGAAAGGGGCATATCCCAGCCGCCGAACGGAACCATCTTGGCGCCGATCGAACGATGGACTTGATCGAGAGGAGAAAGGCGTTCAGTCACGCTCTGACCCTAGTTTCAGCGGAAGGTTGTCAGACCACGTTCGCTACTGCAGGAACTGATTGCGTCCCATTCACGAGCTCTTCGGCGAGCGGACGCAGCTCGCGAATGCGTGCGTCCATCTCATCTCGAACCCCGCCAAGCGGAAGAATATTCAGCACGCCTTGGCCGTTATGAATCAGATCGATCAGTTCTCCATCGGACTGGATCACTACCGACGTCGAACCTTGAATGACGAGATTCGCAGAAGTGATCTCCTGACCGAGGATGTCTCGCAGATAGCTAAAGATCTCGCGGACGTTTTCCAGCCGAATTCCTGCGTCGAGAAGGCTCTTGATGACCTTGAGCTCGAGAAGATCGGTATATCCGTAACGACGACGGCTTCCGCTGCCCGCAGCGTCGGTCACCGTCGGACGAACAAGGTCGGTCCGAGCCCAATAATCGAGTTGGCGGTAACTAATGCCAACAATCTCGGCCGCTTTGGCCCCACTGAAGCCTTGATCGGCGACGCGCTCGTTCGTGATTGCCATGGAAACTCCCAGATACAACGCGCAGCGGAGAGTTGCCGCGCAACGGGATCGTCGTTGATCCCACGGATAACAACGACGAAATTACGCCGATGTGAGGACCGCTGACCGTACAACTCTGCGCGCGCGGCGTCAATGGTTGTCGATTTTCCTTCTCAGGACGCGAAATCCTCGGGATTCACGTTGTCGATGAACGCCCGAAACTCCTCGACCACGTCTCCCCCGTCGCTGCTGTCCTCGGTGTCGTCGTCGGGAAGAAGGCCGGCCTCTTCGAGCACAGAATCAGATGCCCACACAGGACAGTGAAATCTGAGAGCCAGTGCAACAGCATCGGATGGCCGTGCTGAGAGGCGCGATTCGGTATCGCCAACCTTGAGAATGAGTTCCGCGTAGAAGGTGCTTTGTTCAACGCGCGTGATCTCGACGGCTGTGAGCGATGCCCCGAGATGCTCGATGGTCTCGCAAAAGAGATCGTGCGTCATGGGCCGAGGCGTAATAACACCGTCGAGCGCGAATCCGATCGCTCCGGCCTCGGCTTGGCCGATGAAAATCGGCACTAACCGGCCCGCTCCAGCGACCTCGCGCAAAACAAGCACAGGCGCATTGCCCGGGATGTCCACTCGGACAGCGATGACTTCCATCTCAACCACGTCGTCACCCTACCGCCGAAGATCACCTTTTGAACCTCTTGGTCAGGTCTGGCCGAGATACTCGCGAAGCGAGGCCCGCACCATGACCGCTCTCAAATCGTCGGCCAATTCAGCGAGCTCCTCGAGCATCTCGACAGCCTCATCGCGAGCTGCTGCACGACGCTGTTTGAGAAGCGGCGTGATGAGTTGTTCGAAGAGCCCCGCCTCGCGATCTGCGGAAACCTTGTACATGCGTAGGTGACGTGGCTCAATACCGAACCGAGCAAACCCAGCAGCTAGACGAGCGACAACCAGTGCCTCTTCGTCGTAATAGTCAACGTGACCCATCGAGCGAATCTTGAGCAATCCGAAGCGTTCAAGATCGGCCACCCCTGATGCACTGAGGCCGCTTTGAACACAAAGTTCCTCACCAGTAAGTGCCAATGACGGAGCGTCGGGCTCGACCTCTCCGGTGGCAACCGGTGTCGGGTCACCCTTTGTGTGGACAGTGGGATGGCGCTTACGGCCACGTGGCGTGAGTGTCGATGCTTCGTTCGGCCCTTCGACCAGGCTTGCAACTGCGCGAGCCCGATCCTGGGAAGTTCCATCACCATTTTGTGGCCGGTTCGATTCCGAGACAGCCGCGGTCGATTGAGGATCACTCCCCGACGTGCCATTCCGTGCGCCGTTTGCTTGGATTTCTCCAGCGGAACCAGAGGAGCGTTCAAACGGAAGTACGCCCTCTGGCGGACCGTCAGAAAAATCACCTGCAGCCAAACGTTCTTTGATGACCTTGAGAGGCAGAAAGTGGTCCCGCTGTTGCGTGAGAATCCAGCGCAGTCGCTCGGTGTCTTCATCGTGAAACTTGCGATAACCCGATGGTGTGCGCTCTGGGTTGAGCAGACCTTGACTTTCCAGAAATCGAATCTTTGAGATTGTGATGTCAGGGAAATCATCTTGTAGCAGCGAGAGGACTTCGCCAATCGACAGATGGGAACGTGTATCGGTCACTGGCCTTCACCACCAAGCAGGAACACAAGCTTGAATTTGCCGATTTGCAGTTCGTCCCCACTGGAAAGAATCGCTGTGTCGATTCTTTGGCGGTTCAGGTAGGTGCCGTTGAGTGACCCAGAGTCACACGCGAGCCATGTTCCATCGGTCACGCGTCGCAGTTCGGCATGGCGACGCGACACGGTGATGTCGTCAAGAAAAATGTCTGAGTCGGGGTGGCGACCAGCGGTCACCACATCGTTATCGAGCGCAAACCGGCTCCCCGCCTTCGAACCTCTTTGAACCACCAACATCGCGGTATCGGCGGGGATTCCTTCGACGACGACTGTGACGTCTTCCTCGACGGGATCACCAGGCGAAACCGGGTGGAACGTAATCGTGGTGTGATCGGGCGCGAGTGACTCAAGAACGGCACCGCACGAGGAGCAGAAGTTCGCTCCAATCGAATTGCGATGCCCGCAGTTATTGCAGAATCCCTCGACGGCTGCCATCACGATCCTTCGATCAACCGCCGATAGCCGTCGACGTCGAGAAGTGCATCAAGAGAATTGGGATCGGTGGGTTCAATCACACAGATCCAGCCTTCACCATAGGGATCATCATTCAAACGTTCAGGAGCATCTGACAGCGCGTCGTTGACTGCCACGATCGTTCCTGCGACTGGGGCGTAGATATCTGACACGGATTTCGTTGATTCAACTTCGCTGACTTTCCCAGATGCATCAATTGTGAGACCCATCTCTGGGATCTCTACATACACAACATCACCGAGCGCGTCTTGGGCGTAGTCGGTGATGCCCAGACGAAGTTGACCGTTCTCGAGACGGACCCATTCATGATCTGGTGAATATCGGAGGTCATCTGGCAGCTGCATGGGTGGCACGCTATCCGATCGTCTCGACCTCCACCGAAGCGTGAGGCACCTCCGGCGAGCCCCTCAATCTCCTTGGTGGCGGAGGGCTCTTCCGTCGTGCAGAGCACGCAAACCAAGCGGCACATACAGCGCCGCCGCATAGTACGAAGCCAGAAGTGCCGGGATCGCACAGACCCAGGCCAGCACCTCAAAGGTTGTTTGAAGTGGCCATGAGGTCGACGCCCAGAGGAATCCTGGAAATGCAAACATCAGACCAAACGTGGCGGCCTTGCCCATCCACGTCACATCGATCCGGCGGGCGCCGAAAGCAGCGAGAAGCAATGTTGCGACAGCGATCGCAAACTCTCTCGCTAGGACAGCAATGCAGAACCACAGGGGCGCCGCCCCAGCGATGATGATGGCCACGATCGAAACAAAAAACAACAAGCGGTCGACAACGGGGTCAAAGACTTTTCCAACCGTCGAAATCTGATTGAACTTTCGCGCGTACCAGCCATCGATCCAATCGGTTCCGCCGAGTGCTCCGAGCAGTCCTCCTGCGAGAAGCGCATTTTCGGCACCCAACAAAAGCCATACAAAAAGAGGCAAGCATGCCAACCGAACCAACGTAATCACATTGGGAACGGTGACGATCCTGTCTTCGGCGCTCGACGTATTGGGCATGCTCATCCCGAGCACTCTACGATTCCCACACCATGACCACCTTGTTCACCAAGATCATTGATGGAGACCTGCCGGGACGCTTCGTCTATCGGGATGACGTTTGCGTCGCCTTCCTGACCATCGCTCCGATCTGCACAGGTCACACCTTGGTTGTTCCTCGATTAGAGATTGACCACTGGATCGACCTCCCCGATGAGGTCGCAGGCCATCTGGCGATCGTCGCTCGAAAGATAGGCGCCGCTCAGGTCGTGGCCTTCGGCGCCAACCGCGTATCGCTGATCATTGCCGGACTCGAAGTGCCCCATACACACCTCCACGTCCTCCCCATCACGTCGGAATCTGACATCGATTTCAAAAAGGCTGACAGTTCAGTCTCGGCCGAAACTCTTGACGCCGTCGCAGATGCCCTTCGCTCAGCACTTGGACCCGACGGATCTCGCTGAGTCTTTTTACTAACGCATCTACATCAGTCGTCCCTGCCCTTCTGCTTCTCCATCGGGCGTAACTGCGCTTGCTTCAGTCAACATCACATCATTGTTGTGAACGCTGTTGACGCGCAGAGAGACGGGCCACCACTGCAGCCAATCTTCTGGTGCCGGTTCCAACATCGCCTCTAAACGTTCGACGTCTTCAGATGACCGATCGAGCCAATCGCTCCACCTATCTCGTTCGAGGATCATCGGCATCCGGTCATGAAGAGGTGAGATCAAAGCATTGGGAGGCCCTGTGAGAATGGCGCAAGAAGTCAGTGACTCCAGCCCGCCTGAACTCGCACTGCCTTGCCATGTCTCCCAGATACCTGCAAAGGCCAACGGTCGCGAATATTTGGAAGAGATATACACCGGCTGCTTTTTCTTTCGGTCTGGATGAGATACCCATTCGTAAAACCCATCCACGGGAATGATGCAGCGGCGCCGACGAAATGCTGATCGAAACGATGGCTTCGTAGCGGCGGTTTCTGATCGCGCATTTATCAGCCGCGACGCGCTCGCCGGGCTCTCCGCCCAACTTGGCACAAGACCCCAAAACATAAAATTGAGACGCCGCTGGCCATTCTCGTCTTCGTGGACGACCCTGATGTCCGAAGTCGGAGTGACGTTGAAATTGGGTTCTGTATCCGGCAAATCCGAATCGGCTTCGAAGAAATCGGCCAGTTCGCTACTTGTCGTAACGCTGGTAAATCGCCCGCACATCGTCAGACCGCATCCCCGGGTTGAGGCTTGGCTACCCCGCCGATCACTGGGTGCCCCGGATGAAGCACGGTTCGCGGCAGAAGGTATTTACCGATCACAGGCAGCGTCAAGAATCCTTCAGCAGCCGAGTACAACAGAGCAACGCGAGGAAGACTGCGGAAGCCCTCATAGGCAATGCAGCGCGGAATCCACTCAGGGTGAAGGCGCTGATTGAACTCTTTCAACGACTTGATTTGATAAAACGGGCTCACGACGTTGAGTAAAAGTTTCGCTCCGCGTTGCGGAATCGTGTAATCGACATCGTCTTCAAAAAAACGTCCCCAGGCAGCAAAGTTCATGCTGAAGCGTTCATAGCCCAACTCATCAAGTTGCATGATGGTTCGAGTCAGGAGGAACTCGATCATTCCATTTGGCGTATCAGGATCGCGACGCATGATGTCCAGGGTGTATCCCCTGTGATCGCCATAGATCGGTACAACCCGAAGAAACCCACCAGGCATTCCGCGCTCATCAATAGCGATGCATAACCGGAAGTCGGGATTCGTACCTTCAACGTCCTGACTTAACGTCATGGTGAAACCCCGCTCTGGCTTCTTTCCACGCCAGCGGCGGGAGATGTCATTCAGCTCCTCGAGCATCGCAGCCGATACATCGGTCTCTGCAACCCACTCGTACTTGAAGGTCCGTTCAACGCGACCCGACGATTGCCGGACGCTTTTCCACTTCTTGCCCGCTAGCGAAAAGCCACGCACGTCGATAACAGCTTCATCGCCCAAATACACAGTGTGGAGTCCGCGTGAGACGTAAAGATCTCGGTCGGCCTCGCGCACGGCCAGGAATGAAACACCCCAAGCGCGCTCTCGACACATTGTGAGGAACTCATCAATTACAAGTGGAATCGATGACGCTTCCCCGATGGGATCACCCGACACCAACGCCTGACGAGCCACAAACGTGTAGGCGATCAACGCTCTTCGGTCAGACGATACGAAAAATAACTTGTCGTCTCGCAGCGCAAAGTAATCGAGAGAATCTGAGCTAAACGCTTTTACAATTGCAATCGCGTCATTACGGGACTCAGCCGAGACAAATGAACGAGAAACGATCGGCCGAAAGAGAAGAACAATTCCAGCCAAAAGTCCAGCAACACCAAGTACAAGCAATGAGGATGGGAACGCCCAATCGAAGAAGTTCCGCTGATAATGATAGGGGCCATCTACCCCGATGAGTCCTAGGAGAATCGTTTGACTATTCATCCAAATTGTCGGTGAAGGAGTTATCGATTTCCGTTCGAGGTAGAGAGCCGCGAAGCCGTAGACAAAAATAATGAAGAAATATCGCGGTAGGAATCGAACGAACTCGAGCAACGTCGGAGGGTCACCCGGCGCCTTGAATTTCGAGCGGCTTATGGCAAGAAGCCCAACCATTCCCAACGAATACGCCGCTGCAACGTAGTGATGCTGACGTAGAAGCTCCACAACAAATGACGCGACAAACAGGACCATTGCGAATAGCCATGCCATCCGACGTCGCCGAGCTAACTGACCAGCAAGGTAAAGAAGCGCCACCCCAGAGGCGACGGAAATCACATGGCTTGTCACCCGCACGCCAAATGGGGTCACAACGTCCACCATTTTGCCGAGTCGAAATCCAACCGCTGGCAGAGTCGAGACCAGCATTATCAAACCGCCGAGGGCGGTGAGGAGTCCAATCAGCCGCGCCCTTCGGGAGTCACGCCGCATTGATGCAACCACCGAATTCGCCAAAAGACATTGTTAGATGTTTGACCTTGGTGGAAAGTCATCCTCGGTCAGGCTGTTCTCGGGTCGAAGTGTCGGGAAGAGAATGACTTCGCGAATACTTTCAACCTCAGCCAAAATCATGACGAGGCGGTCGATTCCGATTCCCAAGCCACCCGCTGGAGGCATTCCATATTCCAGCGCTCGGATGTAATCGAGATCAACGTCTCCAGCTTCCGGGTCCCCTGCCGCCTTATGGGCCGCCTCTTCTTGGAATCGAGCAAGTTGCTCGATCGGATCGTTGAGTTCGCTATACGCGTTCGCGAGTTCCCGACCATCGACGATGACTTCGAATCGTTCAACAAGTGAGGGATCGGATCGGTGCGGTTTCGCAAGGGGCGAGGTTTCACGAGGATGATCAAAAACAATTGTGGGTTCCGTGACCTTGGGTTCAACCAGTTCGTCGTACACCTCGTGGGTGCAACGACCCGGACCCCAATGCTCTTTCCATTCAAGCCCGAGGCCGTCAAGAACTGATCGAGCATCTGCCAAGGCCATCGAAGGGTTGATGTCGACTCCCACGATTTCTCGGATGAGTTCCACCATAGAAACTCGACGCCACGGCGGTGCGAGGTCGACGGAGTTCCCCCGCATGCCGACAACGGTGGTGCCATTCGCTGCGACTGCGGCTGCAGCGACAAGTGTTTCGACGAGGACCATCATGTCGTTGTAATCGGCGAAGGCCTCGTAGGACTCGAGCATTGTGAATTCAGGGTTGTGACGAGTGTCGATACCTTCATTACGGAAGACGCGTCCGATCTCGAACACGCGATCGAGGCCACCCACCAATAGACGTTTCAGCGGAAGCTCAAGAGCAATTCGCAGGTACGTGTCGAGTGAGAGCGCGTTGTAATGCGTGACGAACGGTCGAGCAGTTGCACCGCCCTGTTGCAGGTTGAGAATCGGTGTTTCAACTTCGAGATAGCCACGTTCACGCAAGACTCGCCGGATGGCATCGACCGCAGCGAAGCGAACTTCGAAGACACGACGCGCATCAGGGTTAACTGTCAGATCGACATAGCGCTGTCGGTAGCGGGCGTCGACATCGGCCAGCCCTTTCCACTTATCGGGGAGAGGACGCAATGCCTTGCTGAGTAGTTCCCAGGTCGTGACCTTGATCGAGAGCTCACCTTTCTTGGTGGCCATGATCTCGCCTTCGACACCAACCCAATCTCCGCGATCGAGTTGGTTGAATTCGGCGAATGATTCCTTGCCCAATACTCCTGCAGAAACAAAAAGTTGGATTTCCCCGGAGCGGTCCCGTAACTGTCCGAAGGTGAGGCGTCCCTGCTCCCGCTTCAACATCAAACGACCGGCTAACCGAGCGATTGATCCTGTTTCAGTGCCGGGCTCGATGGCGGCCCACTCTTCTCGCACCGGACCAATATCTGAAGAGCGTTCGAAACGATAGGGATACGGGTTAACCCCGCCATCCCTCAGCTCGACAAGACGATCGAGTCTCTGAGCTCGAATCGATGCCCGTTCCTCGGAACTGGCTTCCAGTGCCTCAGGGCCCTCGTGGGTCTCTGTCGATGTCTCGTCTGTGTTCTCGTCTGACATCAGTCTTCCTGGAGTTCTCGGGGGTGACAGGGCGGGGTGCCAGTGTGGCACCCCGCTCGTGTCTGGTCGGGCTGGCGGGATTCGAACCCACGACCTTCGGTCCCCCAGACCGACGCGCTAACCAAGCTGCGCCACAGCCCGTGGTGGAGACACCTTAGCGAGCAGGGGTGATCTCACCGAATCGACCCGGGGTCATCACATACCGATCGGAGTGGAACCGCCGCGCCCTCCACCAGTATTCGGTGGTCGTTCCGGGCCAGATCGTGTCGACCTGACCACCCGGCGAGACATACCAACTCGAACAACCCGAAGCCCACACTGTTTTCGCAATTCGCTTCTGCAACTCGGCATATGAGGAGCCTTCAACTTCCGGACGAAGTTCCAAGACGACGGCGGAAGACTTCTGCATGAAGTGCAACGCCCGTGAGATGTGTTCGAGCTGCACTTCGATCATAAAGACAATCGAGTTATGCCCGAGTCCCGTCCCCGGTCCAGCCAAGAACCAAAGGTTCGGAAAGCCCGAAACGGTGAGACCAAAATCAGTCGAGGCACCCTCGCTCCAATGGTCAGCAAGGTCGATGCCATTGCGACCGAAGATACGTAGAGGAGAGGGAAAGTCTGCGACCGCAAAACCTGTGGCAAGAACAAGCACGTCAAGTTCGTGCTCAATGCCATCGGATGTGCGCACCCCGCTTTGGGTGACTCGATCAATCGTTGCACTGACCAGGTCAACATTGGGCTTCGCTAATGCCGAGTACCAATCGTTGGAGATCAGTAGCCGCTTACAGCCAGGCGTGTACTCCGGAATCAACGTGGCTGCCATCTCTGGATCGTCGAAGGCCGCAGTAATCAAGGCCTTGGTTTCTTCGATGATCCGCTTCGTCATCCCCTGCGCAATTTTGCCTTGACCAAGAAACGCGATCGCCAAGAATTCTTGTCGGAAGTAAATCCGCCATCGATGGAGACGCTGCAAAAACGGCAGCGCCCTATACAAACGCTGTCGCCATTTCGGAGTCGGCCGATCGTCGCGCGGAAGAACCCAAGGCGGTGTTCGCTGGAACACATCGAGGTGCTCCACGGTGTCGGCAATTGCAGGAACCAGCTGGATCGCTGATGCACCTGTGCCTACGACCCCAACTCGCGCTCCGGTCAGGTCGACGTCATGACGCCATGACGCCGAGTGAAAGATCTCACCGCCAAACGCATCGATTCCTGGCAGATCCGGTACCGAAGGTTGACTCAGAGGCCCAGTTGCACAAATGACCGTCGACGCTTGAACGATGTCGCCGTTTCTCGAGGTGATCACCCAGCACCGATCACTCTCGTTCCACACAAGGTTCTCAACGTCGAAGCCGAAGCGGAGGCGCGATCTCAGCGAGTAATGATTCGTGATTCGCTCGAGGTATTCCTCGATCTCTGGCTGCGCTGGATAACTACGTGACCATCGCGAGTTCTGAGCAAACGAGAAGGAATACAAGTTGCTAGGAATGTCACAGGCGCAACCTGGATAGGTGTTGTCACGCCAAGTACCGCCAACTGCCTTCGAACGTTCGAGAATCACAAAGGAATCGATGCCCTGTTCAAGCGCCATTACGCCAGCTCCAAGGCCTCCAAATCCACTCCCGATAATCGCGAGCTGAACGCTTCCAATTTCTTCGTTCATTGCAGCAACCAAAGGATGCCTTGAACAGCTCTCCATCCGAGGTACAGCCCAGCCGCTACGACCAGAATCCAAAAGTGCCAGGGAATCCGCTGAACCTTGGGCGGTTCGCCAATCATGCGACCGCACGATGGGCATGTTCCATCAGGTGGCAGTGAGTTGGGATTCCAAAACTTCGAACACTCTTCGCACCAAGGCATTACGGATCAGCCGCGAAGCGTCTTCAGGAGATCAGGAACATTCGATGCCTCTTGCCCCTCGCGCTCTCCGCGTGAGTGGGCCTTCATGATCGCTATGCGCTCGGGCAGAGTTGCCGGAGCCCAATCGGTGAGTTCTTCCGTACCATCAAGTGTGAAGGTGGCTCGATGTAACTCTGCAAGAAGCTCGAGGCTGTAGGTGATTCGGCCCGTTAATTCTGTGGGCGATGCAGTTGCGAGGGCAAGTGCCGCTTCCGCCATCGTTTCGAGTGGTTCGTAGAGTTCATCGGGAAGATTTGAATGAGCGAGAAGCACCTCGGTCGCTGCCGCTGCCTGCGGAGCCAACGTGTTGACAGCAATGCCGTCGGCGCCAGCTTCAACACCGAGACTTGCCGTCCACCGATCAAGAAACGCTTTGCTGCCTCCGTACATGGTCCCCATCGACGCTGGCCCAGTGGGCGGAAAAGGCGGACCCTCGGGCGGAATCGCAGTTGCTGAAGAAAGGTTGATGATCCAGCCCTCCCCTCGTTCGCGCATCTGTGGAAGGACTTCGCGGATGAGCTTCCAAGGAACCCAGAAATTGAGCTGAAGGATCTTTTCTATTCCGCTGTCGGACCACTCCATAAATGGCTTGAAGCCCCCAGCGGCAGCGTTATTTACGAGAATGTCGATCTGACCAAGGTCGTGTTCGACACGCGCAACGAGTTGCGAAAGATCATTGGTGGGATCGCTCAGGTCGAACGGGATTCCGACGATCTTTGAACCCGTGGTCTTCAGATCAGCGATTGCTTGCTCAAGAGTCCCTAGATCGGCGAGCCCAGGTTGCGGCCGCGAACAAATAGCAACGGACGCACCCTCAGCCGCAAGGCGATGAGCAATCGCCTTACCTATGCCTCGGCTTGCGCCGGTTACAAGTGCGACGCGACCTTCACACGATCGTCCCATGGAGATCAGTCCCTCTTTCGAACTCTCATCTTGATAGGTGTTGCGCCCATATCGAATGCTTCGCGAAGTGAGCGTTCCAGATAGCGCAGGTACGAGGGAGGAATTTCCTTATTCGCAAAAAGAGTGAACGTCGGAGGGTCGGTCGCTCCCTGCGTTGCGTAGAGCACCCGTGCACCGTGTGGGCCGGGTTGGGCTGCTTGCGCTGCACGAAGGACCTGGTTGACTTTTCGAGTCGGAACTCGGCGGTGATAATCCTCGATCGTTCCCTGAAGCGCCGGGAGTAGTCGGTGCACGCCCTTGCCGGATAGCGCACTAATTTTCAGCACTGGAGATTCGCCAATGAAGTGAAGACGCTGGCTGATTTGATAACCAACCTCTTCGCGACCATCAGCATCGAGAAGTTCCCACTTGTTCAGAAGAACGACTACAGGACAACCCGCTGCATCGATACGTTCCGCTAGGCGTTGATCTTGTGCGGTCACACCGACAGTCGCATCAATAACTAGGAGTGCAACATCGGAACGGTCGATCGCTTGAAGGGCTCGTACGAGCGAGTAGTACTCGAGCGCTTCGTCGACTTTGCTCCGTCGACGCATACCGGCAGTATCTACAAAACGAATTGGCCCATCTTCGGTTTCAACAATCGTGTCGACTGCGTCACGCGTCGTGCCAGGCATATCGTGAACGACCGAACGTTCATCGCCGATCAATCGGTTGAACAGGGTTGACTTACCCACGTTCGGACGACCAACGATGGAAACCGAGAAAATCTTGTCGACTTCGGCCTCGTCTTCATCGATGATCGCTTCCGGCTCGGGCGGAAACTCCAGCATCAGTGACTCGAGAAGGTCACCGGTTCCGCGACCATGGAGCGCACTGACGGGAAACGGATCACCAACGCCCAGGTTAAGAAGGTCCCAGATTGCTGACTCACGATTGGTGTCGTCGACTTTGTTCGCCACCAAAAGTACGGGTCGACCACGCTTGCGCAGAATTTGTGCGACGCGGTTGTCTTCTTCAGTAATGCCGACAGTGACGTCGACGACGAACAACACAACGTCGGCTTCGAAAATAGCCTTCTCGCTTTGCTTCGAGACCTTCTCGTCGAGAGCGTCGCCACCAGGCATCCAACCACCGGTGTCGACGAGCCGAAAATCGCGCGCTTGCCACTCTGCAATCACTTCTTTTCGGTCGCGTGTGACGCCAGACTTCTCTTCAACAATCGCCTCGCGGCGACCGACGATCCGGTTGAATAACGTCGACTTCCCAACATTTGGCCGACCAACAATGGCGACCAAGGGAAGATCGGTGGGTTGAGTACTCATTTCGGCTCCAATGCCCTTCGAAGGGCGATCCCATCAGTGGGAAGAATCTCGACCTGTCGCGGCAGATCATCAGGGGAAAGACCATCGAGGAAGACGCCTTGCGACAGACAGACATCAGGTAAGAGGTAACGATGACCCTCTGGTTCAGAAGCGAGCACTCGGATGAGATCAGTGCCTGTCATCAGACCAGCCACGCCGGTGTTGCCTCCGAAGAAGTCATTCTCCACCGTAATGACGCGTACGTCAGATCGATCAACTGATTCGATCAGTGGAGCAATCACTTTTGCGCCGTAATTTCCCGTCAAAATCGCTATCGGAGCATTTGGGCGGGGTCGGAGACTGACCTCTCCCCCGCCTCGAGGCGCCCGGTAACCCTCTGGCGGAGCGCCGTCGACCCAGGCGAAGAATCCGGTGGCAACTCCCGTAGGCGTCTCTGTTTCTCCCAGAAACTCTCGTTCAAACGTTCGCGCCATGCCGATTCCGTCCTCGTGCATCGGAAACTCTTCATAAGAGGAGTGGTCCGGGAAAGGGCGCTCGGCGAGAAGGTAATACTCGTCGGCAGCATGGACGACCCGGCGACCTAGCGCAGCGAGATACACCTCTTGCCAATCGTGGACCGCGTCGATGACATCAGATGCCTCAGCTCTCGTGTGCGGACGCATCGTCGTTTCCGTATTGAACCTGCTCACTCCGAGGGGAACAACGCTGAGAGTCGCCAGCTCTGAGTAATGATCAAGCACATCGGCAAAGGTCTGATCGAGCGCAGCGCCGTCGTTGCGGCCCGGACACACGACTACTTGACCGTGCACCTCGATGTCGTTGTCGAGCAGCGCTCGTAACCATCGAAGACTCGTCGCACCCCTTCGGTTCCGCAGCATCGACGAGCGAAGGTCGGGATCGGTTGCATGAATCGAGACATGTAGAGGTGAAATGCGTTCAGTCACGACCCGCTCGAGATCTAACTCTGTAAAGCGCGTAAGTGTCGTGAAGTTGCCATAAAGAAACGACAGTCGGTAGTCGTCGTCTTTGAGATAGAGCGATTCCCTGAGATTCGGGGGCAACTGGTAAATGAAACAGAACTCACAGTGGTTGTCGCACGTCCGAACTTGATCGAAGAGGGCAGAGTGAATTTCAGCGCCGAGAGACTCCCCGTCCCGCTTTTCAACGTCGAGCGAAAGTTGGAGTCCTCCTCGATCAATATCGAGGCTCAGTTCGCCCTCGTCAGCGAGAAGTCGGTACGAAATGATGTCTCGCGGAACTTCGCCGTTGAGACGGAGGATCTGATCCCCTGGTAAGAGGCCCGCCCGATCAGCCGGCGACGCGGGCGCGACACTGACAACTCGAGGTGACGACATGGGCAGTAAGGCTAGTGCCGGTAGCCTGTAGTTCCATGAAACAGCAGATCCCGGTGCCCTCGGACACGCCGCAATCGCCTTCCGTCGACAAGGTCCTCCTTGCGGCGCCGCGTGGATTCTGTGCCGGAGTAGAGATGGCGATCAAAGCACTCGCCTGGATGGTTCGGTCCTTCGAGGCCCCGGTGTACTGCTACCACGAGATCGTGCACAACCAGCGTGTCGTCGAACGCTTCCGTGATCTCGGCGTGGTTTTTGTCGACGACATCAACGATGTTCCTCAGGGAAGTCCAGTCATGCTTTCCGCACACGGATCAGCACCGGAAGTTGTCGCTGCGGCCCAAGCGAATGGCGGATATGTCGTCGACGCTGTTTGTCCTCTCGTCACCAAGGTTCATCACGAAGTCAAAGTACGAGCGGGTAAGGGTTACCAAATCGTCTACATCGGGCACGAGGGACACGAAGAAGCCGTTGGGACCATGGCCGTCGCTCCCGACAATATCCATCGCGTTGAATCCGTTGAAGAAGTCGCTGATCTTCCTCCGTTCACTGAACCAGTCGCACTCCTCGCGCAAACAACGCTCAGTCATCGCGACTGGGCCGATGTACTTGAAGCAACCCGCACGCGCTTTCCCGACATGTGGGTTCCTGGCCGATCGGATCTCTGCTTTGCGACCACAAACCGTCAATCTGCATTGCTTGAGATCGCGCCTCGTTGCGATGCAGTTGTCGTAATCGGTTCAGCCAACTCCTCAAATACTCGGGCACTCGAGAGCCTTGCCCGTCAGGCCGGTTGCGATCGTGTGTATCGGATCAATGGTCCAGAGGAGCTTCCCGACGACCTCTATGGAATCGTTGGTGTTACCGCAGGTGCTTCGGCCCCTGAGGAACTTGTTGAATCAGTCATCGATCGGATTTCACCTCGCGACGGCGTCGAGATTGTGAGCGTCACCGAAGAAGACGAGTACTTCCCTCCCCCGCGCAACCTCCGCGATCTCATCGCGACAATCGATGCGGCCGCAACTCTCGCGTTTGGCGGACCAGTCGATAATCGACCGGCAACTCAGGATCGTTCGCTGCACGCCAGCGACGTTCTCGCATCGCTCGCATAGATCGGCACTTTTGATGCTTCCGCTTTCTCTCGAGTCCATCCGATTATTCCTCCACATAACGGCCGCCGCGATCTGGGTCGGGGGTCAACTCACGCTTCTTGGGCTCCTCCCGGTACTTCGCGGGTTCGGGCCAGACGCAACCAAACTTGCGGCCAGAAAGTTCAACGTCATTGCCTGGTCAGCGTTCGCTGTGCTTTTCGGCACCGGAATTTGGAACCTCCTGGCCGAGTCTCCGGGGACCAAAGGGACAGCCTGGAACGCCACCCTCGGGCTCAAACTCGTCATGGTGGCGGCTACCGGTATCGCCGCTGCGTTCCATGCCGGGGCTCGCTCGAAGGCCATCCTCGCCGTTGGTGGTGCCGTTTCCCTGCTGGCAGGGCTCGCTGCGGTGCTGCTCGGAGTCATGCTCTCAATTGCCCCGTCCTGACGCACGGACTCGTCAAAATCAGCGTTCGAGGCCTTCGACGGGGCAGAATGTAGCCATGGCAACTTCATTCACCCGCATGGACGAATCAACACAAGAACAGTGGCTCCACATCGGTGCGCAGCATGCTCTCAGCGCGGGGCGTGTCGCAGATCGAATGCTGATGCTCCTCGAATCACTCGCCGAAATCACCGACGGATTCAATGCCGATCAACTCACACACTGCTTGCAAACAGCCACCCTTGCCGAACGTGCGGGCGCCGATGAAGAAGTTGTCTTTGCCTCGCTCATGCATGACGTGGGCAAGGCAATTACCGTCGCAAACCACGGAGCCATTTCTGCAGAGATGATCAAGCCATACGTTCGCAACGATGTCTACCAAATGATTCGTGTGCACCAAGACTTTCAAGGCAAGCACTACTACCAACACTTTGGCGCTGACCCAGAAGCTCGCGAGACTCATCGTGAAGAGTTGACCCCGGAACAGTTCGCTCTTGCAGCACAGTTCGCCGATGAATGGGACCAGATTGCGTTCGACACCGAATACGACACGTTGCCGTTGTCGCATTTCGAGCCCCTCGTGCGCAAACTCACTGTTGGTTCAATGCTCTGAGGCAAGCGCGTCGAGCTACGACCTGTCTTAACTAGCTAGTGCTGGTTGGGCGAACCTGCAAGTAACTGAGCCTCATCGAAGAGGTCTTGAATCCGAGCGCTCAGAGCAGCCGTCATTTCGCGTACTCCGTTACGTGAGACACGCCCGCTCTCCTTCTTTGGTGGGGGCGCGATCGGCTCGCCTATTACAACGACCATTTTCACCGGGCGGATGAATTTCTTGCCCTTAGGCATCGCTCGCTCCGTACCTCCCAGTCCAATAGGGATGATTGAGACTCCCGTGCGACAAGCCACGTATGCGGGCCCGTCAAACAATTCGTTCACGACTGGGCCAGTCTGACGAGTGCCTTCGGGAAACATCACCAAAGGCTCACCGCGCTCGACAACAAGCAACGCTGCCTTCAGCGCGTCGCGATCGGCAGCACCGCGTTGCACGGGGAATCCACCCATTGCAGTCAGGAACCAACCGAGCTGGCGATTGGTCCACATCTTTTCTGCTCCCATGTAGCGCATTAATCGCCAGATCGAAGCGCCGATCACTGGCGTATCGAGGTACGACCGGTGAATGGGAGAAACGATAAAGGGCCCCCGCTTAGGAATATTTTCTCGACCGTGCACTTCGAGTCGGAAATACAGTCGCGTGATGATCTCTAGGAGCAACCGAACGAAGTGGTGCAATGCCTTCTGCGGGAGCGTGAGTTGTTCGCCGTTGTCGTGACCTTCTGGAATGAAGATCTCGCGTCGACTCACGGAAGGTGCCCCATGATTGCGTCGACGATCTGATCGACACTGAGATCGCTGGTGTCGATGGTGACAGCGTCAGCAGCAGTCCGGAGTGGATCGTGCGTTCGGTTCTGGTCCAATGCATCTCTCCGGGCCAGGTCGGTTGCGACGGTCTCGTACGAAAGGTCAGAGACTTCCTTCGACCGCCGAGCGGCCCGCACCTCAGGGCTTGCATCGAGGTACACCTTCAGTCGCGCCTCGGGGAACACCACCGTGCCGATATCACGACCTTCCATCACGCCGCCACCTCGCCTCGCCACCCACTGACGTTGGCGAGCACGCATTTCTTTCCGCACGTCTGGATTGGCAGCAACGATGCTCACGGCCCGAGTCACTTCTGGCCCCCTGATCTCGATCGTGGCATCTACGTCATCAACAATGACCGTGCCGTTGGTATCGATCTGGAGATCAATGTTTCGAGCAAGGTTGCTCACAACCTCGGCGTCTTCAGGATCGACTCCCCCGCGCAACGCTGCGAACGCAACAGATCGATACATTGCGCCAGTATCGAGATAATCAAGACCAAGTCTCAATGCAACAGCTTTAGCGACCGTCGACTTCCCTGAGCCTGCTGGCCCATCAATCGCGATCACCATCGGTTGTTCAGTCACAGTGAGCTCCCGCTGCGGAGTCGGTCCATCTGGTCGAAGTAGTTCGGAAACGTTTTCGCTACACAGTTTGGATCAGAAATGCTGACACCGGGACGCTTGTAACCAATGAGCGCCATGCTCATAGCCATTCGATGATCGTCGTAGGTCTCGACGATTGCGTCAATCGTTGGGCCAGGCGTCACCGTGAAGCCATCGGGATCTTCTGATGCCTGAATACCAAGCCGTTGCAGTTCAGAGACGACGGCGGATATCCGATCAGTCTCTTTGTGCCGAATGAAGCCGATACCGGTAACTGTTGTTGGGCTATCGGCAAAGACTGCCACTGCCGCAATGGTTTGAGCCGTATCCGAAATTTGACTGAAATCGACAGTCACACCGTGCAGTGGAGCGCCCCTCACCGTGATGGCGTTCTTATCGAACACCACATTCGCTCCCATAGTTTCGAGCACATCCACGAATCGAACATCGCCCTGCAGAGAGTCTCGATGCAGTCCTTCGACACGAACGCTTCCGCCACAAATTGCTGCGAGGGCAAAGAAATACGACGCTGCCGAAGCATCGGGTTCAACCTGGTAGTTCGTTGGTTGATAGCCGCCTGGCAAGACTACGAAAGTGCGGTCGTCGGGCATGTGGACCTCTGCGCCGAATGCAGTCATCACCGAGACCGTCATGTCGAGATACGGGCGTGAAACAACATCACCGCGAAGTTCGATACGGAGTCCTTCCGGCATGCACGGAGCGGCCAGCAGAAGACCCGAAGTGAACTGGCTTGAGGTTGAACTGTCGATGATCACGGTTGGCATAGAGCCACAAAGCCTCGGCGGACCAGAAATTTCGATAGGAAGAAATCCGGCTTCGCCAACAGCGGTAATCGTGGCGCCAAGACTCTGAAGAGCGCTGAGTGCATCGGCCATTGGTCGAAGTCGCATGGCGTTGTCGGCGTCGAGAAGAAAGGTTTGATTCCCGAGGAAAAGAACTGCAGCCATGAATCTTGCTGTCGTGCCCGACTGACGAGCGAAAAAGTGTCGACCGGCATTGGAAAGGTCGCCACCGATGCCGGTAATCGTGATCACCGAACCGTCAGCGTTCTGATCAACCCGCGCGCCGAGAGTCTCGATGCAATCGATCATCGCCTGCGTGTCTTCTGCAAGTAGAGCCCCGCGCAAAACACTCTCGCCGCCGGCAAGAGCTGCAATCAGTAATGCCCGATTCGTGATGCTCTTCGAACCGGGAGGAGTGGCCACCGCGTCGACAGGCCCATCAAAAGGGATGATCCTCAGAACATCGGACATCAGTGTTCTTCGGCCCCATCAAGAGACCGCAACACCGCTTTGTAACCGCGCTCGGTAAGGCCCTCGCGAAGTTGCGTTCCATTCGCTGCTTCCACCAGAAGGATGACAACCCCTTCGTCTCCCTCTACCGAATGAGCGATCTCGATGTCGGCAATGCTGATGTCGAGCTCAGTTGCGATCATGGTGATCCCGGCCAATGCGCCCTTTTGATCCGCGACCGGGATACGCAATTCAGCAAGATCCTCCGCTCGGGCAAACCGGGCGGGAAGGGCGAGCCGAGCATTTCGAGCACGCTCAAGGACAGCAACAAGTGCTTCACGATCGCCATTTTCGACGATTTCGCGAACACTTGACAGCGTCGATAACAAGCGATCGAGTTCCGCCACGATTGCATCGCGATTTTCAGCGCAGATATCTGGCCAGATACCTGGATGACTCGCGGCGATACGAGTCATGTCGCGAAACCCTCCGGCGGCCAAACGCAACAGGCCCCGGTGTTCACTTGAACGTTCATCGGCCAAGCCCATAAGGCTCGCCGCTGTGAGATGGGGAACATGCGAAACAATCGCGACCATCGAGTCGTGTCGTTCGGGCGGCAGTGAAACCACTTCCGCACCGAAACCGGACACAACTCCGCGGACAGTTGCCAACGCATCGTCATCAGTCGTATCGATCGGAGTGAGGACCCATGTGCGTCCCTCGAAAAGATCTAGGCGTGCACCTTCAACACCCTCCTGCTCTGACCCCGCCATCGGGTGACCGCCGATAAATCGCGAATTACTCATAAGAGTAAGTAGAGGCGTCTTCACGCTCCCAACATCGGTGACCAAACCAGCGGTGTCTTGCAACGCGAGCGCGACCTCATCAGCGATAGCCCCTACTGGGGTCGCGACGAAGGTGAGATCGATATCTGCGACAAACCCATCGGGCGCAATGGACTCAATGGCCCCAACTGCGAGTGCTCGCTCCAGACATTCAGGTGATCGGTCACGCCCGACAACGCGCCACCCTGCTTCCCTGAGCCGCTGACCGATCGAACCACCGATGAGTCCTACCCCGACGATCAAGGCGGACTGCTTTGATTGATCTGGGCTCACGACGTCACTCCGGAAGGTCGTCGCGTAGACCGCTTGCGCCTTCGAGGTACACATGACGCAGATCTGAGCGAGACACGGTGGTGTTCAGGTGCATCAGTACACGAATACATAGTGGCGTTGCCCCTTCGATATCGAGCTCACGAGCACAGATCAAAGGGATGTCTCCGAAACCAATATCTCGCGCCGCTGAAGCAGGGAACATCGAATGGATGTCATCGGTGGCGGTGAAAAGGACGCTGATGATGTCGTCGTGATTCACTCCGTTGCGCTCGATCATCTGCTCGAGGAGCGCAATCGTTCGCGTCCGAATCTGATCGGTTGTGTCGCTCTCAATTGTGGTTGCGCCACGAAGCGCTCGAACTGCAGAAGTCACGGTCTGATCCTAGAGGGGTGATGTCACTTCGCTGAAGGTGTTTCCTTCGAGCGTGAAACGGCCGCCTTTTCGAGGGAGCGAAGTTCAGGTCCCGTCAATGGTCGCCATTCCCCTGGCTTCAGTTTCCTGTCGGCCAATGGCCCGATCCTTGTACGAATGAGTCGAATCACCGGATGCCCAACCGCTTCACACATTCGTCGGATCTGACGGTTGCGGCCCTCATGGATCGTGAGGCGGAGGATCCCAGGGCCAACCAGTGCCGCCTTGGCCGGTGCAGTGAGCCCATCTTCGAGTTCCACGCCCTCCCGAAGAATCCGAAGTTCCCCACGAGTCGGCTCACCCTCAACATGGGCGATGTATTCCTTCTCGACACCAAACGACGGATGAGTCAGTCGGTGAGCGAGATCTCCATCGTTGGTAAGCAGCAAGAGACCTTCGGTATCCATATCAAGACGACCAACGGGAAAGACTCGTGGCTCTTCAGGCACAAGTTCGAGAACGGTGGGCCGACCATGCGGATCATCGGCGGTCGTGATCACGCCAGTCGGTTTATTTAATAGGAGATGCACAAGGCCAGGACGAACGCCGATGATGACTCCGTTGATTGCGACGACGTCGTTATCGGCATCGACACGACGACCTAAAACCGCTACCTCACCGTTCACGGTGATGGCACCATCAGCAATTAGATCTTCGCAGACTCGCCGACTTCCGATTCCGATGCGGGCCAGAACCTTTTGCAGTCGCTCCCCTGTTCGATCCTCGTCGTTCACCCTTGTCCGTCCCCGTCGAGCAAGTCGCCCAACGAAGGTCGAACACTTTGAATGCCTTCGGCCAATGCTTCTTCCGCAACCCTGAGTTCTGCTTCCGCCGAATCGACCCGGAGGCCGATCTCGAGTGCTTCGACAACATCTGCCCCGGGAACAAAATCGGCAATTGATGGAAGTTGCGAAAGGGAATCGAGTCCCATCTTCATGAGGAACTCTGGAGTGGTGCCGAACATCACCGCTTGGCCGGGTCCTGGATCGCGAGCGACTTCACCGATGTATCCGCGTTGTTCCAAAGTGCGCACGACGCTGTCGACGCCGACCCCACGGATCGATGCGATCTGAGCGCGACTGATGGGCTGCTTGTAAGCAACAATCGCAAGCGTCTCAAGCGCTGCAGCGGAAAGTTTTGCAGACTGGCCTTCGAGAACGAATTGCTCGATGTACGGCGCTTGATCGGGGTGACTTTGATAGCGCCAACCGCCAGCAACTCTCACCAACTGAAACCCTCGTTGCTCGCTTGTGTACTCACCAGCAAGTTCCGCCAACAACGCATCAACTCGATCGGAAGCAAGACTGGTTAACTGCGAAAGCATCTCGGTTGGCACAGGTGTATCGGCGACCATGATGATCGCTTCGAGTGCTCGCTTGTTGTCGGCAGACATGGTGAACCCTTTAGCCGTCGTAGGTGTCGATGCCGGCGAGGTCCGCCACACCGAGAGCCGGGGATCCGACCCAAATGATTTCGATGTCGCCGAATGCCGCCGGTTGATCGAGTTCGATAAAACCTTGTTTGAACAGTTCGAGCACCGCCAGGAAACGCACAACTATTTCCAGCCGCTCCACAAGTGATTCAGTGAGACGCCGGAACGAGACGCGTCCAAACCGTGGGAGTTCGTCGATCAGTTCCTCAACTGCTTCGCCAACACTGACTCGAACGCTATGAATATGTTCGATGCTGACGGTTGGTACGAGCTTTGGAGTCATCGCCCGGATATAGGCGGCCCTGACATCGTCGATATCGACGCCCTCAAGTAAGTCGGGGGCGAGTTCCAGATAGCGCTCATCGAGACCGGCGCGACGTGGGACGCACAATGCTGCATTGTCGAAAAGCTCGGATAGGACGTGGGCCGCATCTTTGAAGGTTTTGCAGTCGAGCAAACGTGCAATAAGGAGGTCTCGCTCCTCCCACAACGAGAACTCGTCGTCGAGATCGAAGTCGGTGTCGTCGGGCAGTAAACGCTTGCACTTGAGCTCGACCAGAGTGGCGGCAATCAGCAGGAACTCCGTCGTGATCTCGAGATCGACGTGTTCCATCTTCTCGATCTCTACGA
>CAIPQK010000102.1 GCA_903867185.1 uncultured Candidatus Nemicrothrix sp.
GACGGGAAGGTTTGGCACCTCGATGTCGGCTCATCGCATCCTGGGGCTGAAGCAGGTCCCAAGGGTTGGGCTGTTCGCCCATTAAAGCGGTACGCGAGCTGGGTTTAGAACGTCGTGAGACAGTTCGGTCCCTATCCTCTGCAGCCGGAGGAGATTTGAGGAAGGCTATCCCTAGTACGAGAGGACCGGGATGGACGTAGCTCTCGTGTGCCAGTTGTCCTGCCAAGGGCATGGCTGGTTAGCGACCTACGGAAGGGATAACCGCTGAAAGCATCTAAGTGGGAAACCCGTTCCAAGATTAGATCTCCCACAGAGTCAATCTGGTAAGGCCCGTGGAAGACCACCACGTTGATAGGCCGGAGGTGTAAGTGCGGTAACGCATTCAGCCGACCGGTACTAATCGGCCGAGGGCTTGGATCGACACAGATGTTCGTGCTCGCTATGGAGTTCTGAAGGGGCCGCGACAGGTCCGACCTTTGGTCGGTTCTGGCGCACCCTTTTGACAAAGGTTTCGGTGGCTATGGCGGCGGGGTCACACCCGTTCCCATTCCGAACACGGAAGTTAAGCCCGCCAGCGCCGATGGTACTTGGGAGTAGACTCCCTGGGAGAGTAGGACGCCGCCGAATTTCTAAATAAAGAAGAGGGCCCCTTAGGGGGTCCTTTTCTCGTTTTGCTACCGTCGAATGTTCTCGCGTTGGCGGCGCTCGTTGGGGACGTTTTCAAGGTGGTGGCCGTGTGCCGGTAGGTTGGTCCTATGGCCAGTCCTCCTTCTTCCGGTTCGTCGCGCTCGGGCAAGTCAAATAGCCCTCGTGGAGGATCCCGGCCCGCCGCCAAGGGCGGAGCTCCGAAAGGGGCGCCGAGAGGCGGTTCGAAGGGCGGTTCGAGCGGTGGCCCCAAGGGCGGATCCGGGTCGAAACCGTCTGGATCATCGAGTCGATCCGGTTCCTCGAGTCGTTCGGGATCCTCTGATCGTTCCGGATCCTCTGACCGCTCAAGTTCTGGTCGTCCCAGTCGCGGAGCCCCAAGTTCTGATCGCCCCCGTTCGGGGAACGCTCCAAGTAGCCGGGCTCGCAGTGGTGGCGACGACCGTGCCACACGCCGGTCAACCACCGAAGACGGATGGGCCGAAGGTCCACCGCTCGAAACGCCCCGCACTTGGGGTGGTGTCGCACGTCGTGGAGCAGGAGCGGCCACGGGCCGCCGTGTCGTTGGCGCATCACGCGCCTGGCGCGATGCAGTCGAAGCAGCGACACCGCAGCGCCGACCGGACGCAGTGCGACGAGCTGCCCCTGGTTCGATTCCCGACGAAGCAACCGATGCCGAACGCCGCGCCGCCAACGATGCGCGTGCAGCAGAAGACGATGCGCTGATTATCGATGTGCGCGAAGAAGATTCGGGTACATCCACTCGAAGTTCATCTCGTCGACGAGACCCAGGGCCTATAGATCTGGCCGGCGAGGTTCGCGAACAATTGAGCCGCTCGGTCGGCAACGCTCGGACTGAACGCGTTGAAAAGCGCTTGACCGAAGCAGCCGAACATTTCGAAGCTGATCGCTTTGGTGATGCCGCCCGCATTCTCAAGAAACTTGTTGACGAGGCTCCGACGGTGGCGGCGGTCCACGAGTTATACGGACTCACGCTGTATCGAAAAGAGAACTGGAAACCCGCCGCACGCGAACTTGAGGCGTTTCGTTTGTTGAGTAATTCGACCGATCAGCACCCAGTGCTTGCCGATTGCTATCGAGCGATGCGTCAGTGGACGCAGGTCGCAGAGCTTTGGAATGAACTTCGTGAAGCATCACCGAGCGCCGAACTGGTAACAGAAGGCCGAATCGTTATGGCTGGCTCGTTCGCCGACCGCGACGATCTTGTCGCCGCAATCTCGCTTCTTGAACAAGGCTTCAACTTCCCCAAACGCCCTATGCCTCATCATTTACGCCGCGCCTATGCACTGGCCGATCTTTACGAGCGCAGCGGCGACCTCCCGAAGGCCCGAACAATGTTCGGACGGGTTGAAGCCGTCGATCCCGATTTCGCTGATATTCGACGTCGAGTTCGAGCGCTTCGGTGAACTGTCTCACCTGAGCTCTACGGTCTGAATCACTTCCCCAACGTCCACCGATCGGTATCACCGATCGCAACTTTGGGAGGTCTCATGGCCACTTCTGTTACCCGAGGCAACGCCTCAATCGCTCCGGCGCCTACTGGTGCACAGCTCGTTCCCTGCGGAACCAACCTTGTTGTTCTCCGAGGTGCCCTGCGCCGCGATCCCGAGTATCGAACGCTGCCTTCAGGCGACGAGCTGCTCTCGTTTGATCTCACCATCAGAGAAGACGATCTTCCGGCTGAAACCGTGCCAGTCGTGTGGCTCAACCCTGCCGTCTCGGCGGCGAAATTGGCCGAAAGCGACGATGTCGTGGTGATCGGTCGGGTTCGTCGGCGTTTCTTCCGAGCGGCTGGCTCTACCGCTAGTCGAACCGAAGTCCTTGCCGAGAAAGTTCTCAGTGCTCGATCCTTTGCCCGAATCCGCACTTCGCTTGAGCCTCGTGTGGCGGGACTCAACCTCGACTGAGGCGCTGAGTCGGTAGGTCTTACTGGCCTAGTCTCTGACTCAACAAACAGATCGATGTGCCTCGGCACATCACAGAGTTGGTGGGCCCGGGCGCACCAGGTGATCGAGGAGAGGCATGACCGATATCAAAGGACTACTCGGCGACGAAGCCGAAGAGTTGCTGAGCTTCACGTGTAAGGGCATCACCGCAGATCAGTTGAATAAGCCGGGTGGCGACATCGTCGAGCGTGTTTACATGCAGTCCGATCGCTCACCACAGGTTCTGCGCAACTTGCAGTCGATGTTCGGTCACGGCCGACTTGGCGATACTGGTTATGTCTCGATCCTCCCCGTCGATCAAGGGATCGAACATTCCGGAGCGGCCTCATTTGCTCCGAACCCGATCTACTTCGATCCCGAAAACATCATCAAGCTGGCGATCGAAGGTGGCTGCAACGCTGTTGCCACCACCTATGGCGTTCTCGGCACCATGTCGCGAAAGTACGCACACAAGATCCCGTTCATTGTGAAAATCAACCACAACGAACTGATGACCTATCCCAACGAGTTCGATCAGATCATGTTCGGCACGGTGGAAGAGGCCTACGAACTCGGTGCGGCTGGCGTCGGTGCGACCATCTATTTCGGTTCACCTGAATCGCATCACCAGATCATCGAAGTGGCCGAGGCGTTCCATCGTGCCCACCAACTTGGGATGTTCACGGTGCTGTGGTGCTACTTGCGCAATAACGCGTTCAAAGTCAACGGCGTCGATTATCACGATGCAGCCGATTTAACCGCGCAGGCCAATCATCTTGGCGTCACGATCGAGGCCGACATCATCAAGCAGAAGCTTCCGACCAAGAACGGCGGCTACAACGTTCTCGAAGGCTACGGAAAGACGTCGAAACTCGTCTACAGCGATCTCGTGTCCGAACATCCCATCGACTACACCCGTTGGCAGGTCGCAAATTGCTACATGGGTCGAATCGGTCTCATTAATTCCGGCGGCGAGTCGAAGGGTTCTTCCGACCTTGCCGATGCAGTCCGCACCGCCGTCATCAATAAGCGAGGTGGGGGCACAGGCCTCATCTCTGGTCGAAAGGCGTTCCAACGTCCGATGGCCGAAGGTGTTGCACTCCTGAATGCAATTCAAGACGTCTACCTCGACACGTCAATCACTATTGCGTGAGCGACCGTCTGGAAAATGTGTAAGAAACGGGCCGGCCTTGAGGTCGGCCCGTTTGCGTTGTTCGCTCTTATGCGCTTGGCCTGAAGCGACTGAGCTCAGTCGATGGAACGAAAGACCACGCCTGTTCGCGGCTTCGGCGCGAAGAAGGTTGATTTCGGAGGCATCTTTTCCCCGCCTTCGGCAATCTCAATGATCTGATCGACGCGAACCGGTCGCAACAGCACGCCTGCTTGAGCTGCCCCTGAGCGGACCGCTGCGTGAACGTGATCGACACCGTGCTGGTAGACGAGCGAATGGCCGGGGAGAGCAGCGAGAGCCAAATCGAGACGACTTGAGTCAAGGTCGCGTGTCGCGGCAATGGTGGTCGGCCGAGGACGTAGAAGCCATGTGCCTTTGCTCGTGACGAGGGCAAGACCGCCATGTTCTTGTAACTCACGAATTGTCGGTTGGCCGGAACCTGGAAATGGTTCGCTTTCGAAAAAGGGATCGAAGGCGGCGACGAGATCAACGCCATCGGGTAGCCCAGAGATCAGTCGGTGAATCGGACCAACATCGAGTTCGTCTTCGACCAACTCGACAACGAAGGTCATGACCGCATCGGCAGCGCCGCCTTCGCCATCGGCAGCTCGGCGTTCATCGCGGTAGGCGAGTGATGTTTCGTAACGATGGTGGCCATCGGCGATCACAATCGGCGCCGAACCAATTGCCGACCGAATCGCGTCGATACGAGTCGCATCGGTAATTCGCCAGACCGTATGAGTGACGCCGTCGGCGTCAAAGCGACAAAGCGGGGCATCGGTGGTGTCAAGAAGTGCGGTGAGGCCAGTGGCGGGGGAAAGCCCCCAAACGGCAGAAAGGTTCGAACGTGTGGAGCGCAGGAGGTCGAGGCGATCGCTCTTGGCCTTAGGAGTCGTGAACTCGTGGGGAAGGATGTCGCCTTCACCCGGTCGAGTGAGTTCCATCGCTCCGATGACGCCCGTGGTGTGGCGAATGATGCCGTTCTCGTCGGGAGCCTCCATTCGATACACCGTGAACGAGGGCTCGGAATCGTCAACGAAGATGCCCTCTGAGCGCCAGCGATCGAAAAGTTGCGCGGCATCACCGTAGGGGTCGTCGCCATCGACAGGCAGATCGATCCGCACCACGTTGGCGGGAGCGCCGGCAATCAGGGCCAAACGATCGCTGGGACTGATCACGTCATAGGGAGGAGCTGTTACGAGCACAGGATCGAGAGAAGTGATGTCGTAACGGATACCAATGAATGGTTCAAAGCGTGGCACCGTGTAGTCCTATCAGACTCACGACGTCGCCCAGCGCGAACGAATTCAGTTGGTCGTCACGATTATGGCAAAGGGGTGGGAGACTCTCGCTATGGCATGGGCCCTTGATCTCGATGGCGTGGTGTGGCTCGAAGAAGAACCCATCGCCGGTGCGAGTGAAGCGATTGCCCAATTGCGCGCGGCCGGAGAACACGTGGGGTTCGTCACGAATTTTTCCTTTGGGCGACGCGATGACATTGCCGCGAAACTCGAACGACATGGCATTGATGCCTCCGATGGGGTGATCACCTCTGCCATGGCCGCCGCCGCACTTGTTGAGCCCGGCTCGCGAGCGCTGGTCTGCGCTGGACCGGGCGTTGTCGACGAACTCCAGCGGCGAAATGTCGAGGTCATCGATGCAAGCGATCCTGGGGCGCTTGGCGCTGCGGTCGATGTCGTCGTGGTCGGCTATCACCCCACCTTTGACTACCAGCGGATGACTGCAGCATCAGTTGCCGTTCGAACTGGGGCGCGATTGCTCGGTACCAACGACGACGCCACCTATCCAACAGCGAACGGTCCCGTGCCCGGCGGAGGTGCGTTATTGGCATCGATTGCGGTTGCTTCTGGAGTCACGCCCGAGATCGCGGGCAAGCCGTATCAACCCATCGCCGACATGGTCCATGACTTGCTCGGGGCGACCGGGATCATGGTGGGCGACCGTCCCGATACCGATGGTCTCTTTGCCCACACGCTCGGATGGAAGTTTGCACTGGTTCTCACTGGCGTTACCGCCGGTACAGACCTGCCCGTCACGCCCGAGCCCGACATGATCGCCGAGTCATTGCAGTTCTTGGTCTCTGAGGCCCTATCGGATCGCGAACGCGGTCGGTAGCGTCGAAGTCATGGGGGCACGCCGACGTCTCGATTCAGAACTGGTCCGACGAGGTCTCGCTCCTTCACGAGAACAAGCCCAAGCAGCGATCGCTGCTGGTCGCGTGACTGTCGGAGGCGCTCCAGCCACCAAGGCGTCGCGAATGGTCGATGCTGCGGAGCCGGTCATTATTCATGGGCCTCCGCCGAAATATGTAAGTCGTGCGGGAGCCAAGCTCGAAGGCGCGATCGAACAGTTTGGGCTTCACGAGATCGTCGCCGGCGCAAGAGTGCTCGATGCCGGAGCCTCCACCGGAGGATTCACCGATTGTGTTCTCAGCTACGGGGCTCGCGAAGTTGTCGCTGTCGACGTTGGGCATAACCAACTCCACGAGCGTCTGGGTGCCGATCCGAGAGTGCGATCAATCGAGCGCACGAATCTCCGCACAGCCGATCCCTCGCTACTCGGTGAGCCGGTCGACGTTGTGGTGGGGGATTTGTCCTTCATTTCCCTGGCCTTGGTCCTCGACACGCTGGCGGCGGCGTCGGTGCCAGGGGCGGTGTATGTCTTGCTCGTGAAGCCTCAGTTCGAGGCCGGTCGAACCGAAGTGAGTAAGGGAAAAGGCATCATCGACAACCCTGCAATCTGGTTCCGGGTGCTTTCGGAAGTATCGGGTGCACTCTTGGAGAGGAATGCGGCCATCATGGGGGTCATGGTTTCGCCCATTACCGGTTCCGACGGCAACGTCGAATTCATTCTGTTCGGTCGGTTCGCCGGATCGACAGACGCTGTTGCCGGTCACGTCATGATCGCGGCCGAGGGTTTGAGCGAAGCATTCCACGCCGTCACCGGTTGGCGAGAGCCTTCGGAACTTAGCGACGGAGAGATCTGACGATGGCGTCATTCGCGTTTGTTCTTCATCCGGACCGAGCCGAGGCAGCAGAGGTTGCGCGCGACACCATCGACTGGCTCGTCGCTGCCGGCCATCAGGTTGTCCTTCCGGAGCTTGATGCTGCTCGTCTTGGTCGCGCTGAACTTGGCGTGAACGAAACGGGGTTAGGCGTCGGGCTCGACCTTGCCGTCAGCCTCGGCGGCGACGGAACGATGTTACGAACCGTTGCGCTCGTCGCGCGACACGAAGTTCCGGTGCTTGGCGTCAACCTCGGCACACTCGGTTACCTCACTGATATCGAACCCGATGGACTTCGCTCAGCTCTCGAGCGCGTGCTCGCCGGCGAACATCTCATTGAAAAACGAATGCTGCTCGAAATCGATATCGAAGCACCCTCGGGCGCTACGTCGGAGCGCAACGTTCTTGCTCTCAATGAAGCGGTTCTCGAAAAAACTGGTTCTGGTCACACGATTCGCCTTGACGTTGCCCTCGACGGCACGTTCTTCACGCCCTATGCCGCCGACGGACTCATTGTTGCCACAGCTACGGGCTCGACGGCCTATGCCTTCTCGGCTCGCGGCCCCATCGTGGAACCAACCCATCGGGCGCTGTTGCTCACGCCAGTCTCCCCGCACATGTTGTTTGACCGAACCCTGATCCTCGATGACGATTCCGATATCTCTCTGACCGTCGCCGGAAACCGGGGTGCAGCCCTTGTGGTCGACGGTCGACATCTCGGCGAGTTGCAACCAGGAGACGTCATTCGTTGTCGTGCTTCTGAACATGTCGCTCGTCTTGTGTTGTCAGGTCCTCGCGATTTTCACTCCATCCTCAAGGCCAAGTTCGGTCTGTCCGATCGATAGGCGAGTGGAATCTCAATGCTGAGTGAACTGCGGGTCTGCAATCTCGGTGTAATTGAGGAGCTTTCGCTTGTACTCGCGCCCGGAATGACTGCAGTCACTGGCGAGACTGGTGCGGGCAAAACGTTGGTCGTCACTGCCATCGAGTTGCTGGTTGGCGGGAAGGCCGAAGCATCGATGGTCCGGCCCGGTGCCGATGAAGCGGTTGTCGAAGGTCGTTTCGATCTCGGTGATCGAGAATGCGTTATCCGCAGAGTTGTGCCGGCAAAGGGCCGATCGCGCGCGTACATCGATGGAAATCTGGCCACAATCGCGGAACTTTCCGAGGTCGGCACGGGTTTGGTCGATCTTCATGGTCAACACGATCATCAATCGCTCTTGACCGCAGCGGTGCAGCGTCAGTCGCTCGACCGTTTTGGTTCGGTTGATCTGGGCCCGCTTCGTGCTGCTCGTCTTGCGGTGCGCGCACTCGACGAACGTCGCGCTGCGCTCGGCGGAGATCCACGCGATCGTGCACGCGAAATCGACCTCCTTCGGTTTCAGGTCGACGAACTCGTTGCTTCGCAACTCGACGATCCCGAGGAAGACGAGCTTCTTCGCGCCGAGGCAGAGCTACTCGCCGATGCGGGTGGATATCGAGAAGCCGCCTCGGCAGCGCTCGATGCTCTGAGCGCCGACGGAGGAGCGAGTGATTCGGTGGGGAAGGCTCTGGCATCTCTCGGCGATCGTGAACGTTTCGTCCCGCTGGTTTCCCGTCTCCGTGATGTTCAAGCCGAACTCGAAGACTTGTCACGCGAAGCGCGGACATCGTCAGAACAGGTCGAGAGCGATCCGGAGCGCCTCGCGGCCATTGGAGATCGTCGAAAGGTCCTCCAAGACCTTCGCCGTAAATACGGAGAGTCGTTGGTCGAGGTCATGGCATGGAGAGACGAGGCTGCGTCGCGACTGGCTGAACTCGAAGGTCATGATGAGCTCGCCGCTGCCATCGACGCTGACTACGCCAAATCCCTTGCTGCTCTTGAAAAGGCCGAAAACGCGGTTGCTGCAGCGCGTTTGGCCGCCGCACCAGCGCTAGGTGCAGCCGTTGTGTCACACCTTCCAGACTTGGCGCTGGCGAAGGCCCGCCTCGAGGTCGAGGTTTCCGGTCGGGCGGGACGCGACGTCTCGTTTCGTTTCGCGGCGAATCCAGGGATGGACCTACAACCTCTTTCAAAGGTTGCTTCCGGTGGGGAATTGGCTCGGGCCATGTTGGCGTTACGACTTGTATTGACCGAAGGTCCTCCGGTTCTGGTCTTTGACGAGGTCGATGCCGGCATTGGCGGAGCTGCTGCCGTCGCTGTTGGACGGTCGTTGGCAGCAATCGGGGCAGGCCATCAGGTCCTCGTCGTCACGCACTTGGCGCAGGTCGCAAGTTGGGCCGACTCACATGTCGTGGTCGACAAAGTCGTTACCCGATCGACAACAACGACAACAATTGCCACTGTCATCGACGAAGATCGGGTCACCGAACTCGCCCGAATGCTTTCCGGCACCCCGGAATCTTCGACGGCTCGACAGCACGCTCGCGAACTACTCGACAGCGCAAAAAACTAAGTCATCGTTTCGTTTCGGTCTGACGTCACGTCCTCATCCGCGACGGGTAGGTCGGAACGGGGCTACGATGCGATCCCGACGTGTTCATTACCGCCGGGAGGCCCCTCCGATGACCAAGCACATCTTCGTTACTGGGGGTGTGGCCTCGTCGTTGGGCAAGGGCATCACAGCATCATCGCTGGGACGATTGCTCAAGAGTCGTGGGTTGCGCGTCACCATGCAGAAGTTGGATCCGTACCTCAACGTTGATCCGGGCACGATGAATCCGTTCGAGCACGGAGAGGTGTTCGTCACCGACGATGGTGGCGAAACCGATCTTGACCTTGGCCATTACGAGCGCTTTATCGACGAGCCATTGAGCCGCGACTCGAATGCAACAACTGGGTCAATTTATTCCGCAGTCATTGCCGCTGAGCGACGCGGCGATTACTTAGGTAAGACCGTGCAAGTCATTCCGCATATCACCGACGAAATTAAGCGTCGGATCACCCGATTAGCCGATGACTCTGTCGATGTTGTGATTACGGAAATTGGCGGCACTGTCGGCGATATCGAAATCCTCCCGTTCCTCGAGGCGATCCGACAGTTCCGTCTCGACGTAGGTCGTGAAAACGTTTGTTATGTACACGTGACGCTCGTGCCATTCATCGGTCCGTCGGGCGAACAAAAAACGAAACCCACGCAACATTCGGTAACTGAACTTCGGAGCCGTGGTATCCAGCCCGACATCATCGTGTGCCGAAGCGAAGGCCCTCTCGCCCCTGATTTGAAACGAAAGATTTCAAATCTTTGCGACGTTCCCGTCGAAGCCGTAGTGAATGCAGCCGATGCTCGAAACCTCTATGAGGTTCCGCTCATCATGCACGACGAAGGTCTCGACGATTACGTCTGCAAGATGTTTGGTTTTTCCGACCGCGACATCGATCTTTCCGAGTGGGAAATACTCGTCGATCGCGTCGAAAATTCAACCATCCCTGTTCGTATTGGAATTATCGGAAAGTACGTCGCTCTGCCCGATGCGTATCTTTCCGTCGTCGAATCTCTCAAGCACGGTGGCTTTTTCCACGCGGCCGATGTTTCGGTCGAGTGGGTGCAGGCCGAGGATGTCGAAGCGATGACCGCCGATGGTCGACTTGGTGAACTCGACGGGATTGTGATTCCTGGTGGATTCGGCGAACGCGGCGTCGAGGGCAAGATCGCTGCTGCTCAATATGCGCGTGAAAACGACCTTCCCTGTCTCGGCCTTTGTCTCGGCATGCAGGTCATGACGATTGAGTTCGCCCGCCATGTTTTGAACATGGATGGTGCACATTCGAGTGAATTCGATCCGCAGACTGCATTTCCGGTAATTGACCTCATGGACACGCAACGCGATGTCACCGATATGGGCGGCACGATGCGTCTTGGCGCTTACATTGCGCAGCTGCAACCAGGTTCAAGGGTCGCTGAGATCTATGAATCAGAGGTTGTCTCTGAACGTCATCGCCATCGTTACGAGTTCAATGCAAAGTTCCGCAGTCGTTTCGATGAGTCAGATTTTGTCTGTTCCGGAACCTCTCCCGATGGACGACTCGTGGAATTCATCGAACTGAAGAATCATCCATTCTGGATCGGCACACAGGCTCATCCTGAGTTCAAGAGTCGCCCCGAGCGCCCGGCCCCGTTGTTCCGAGAATTTATCGGCACAGCGTTGGCTCGCTCTGAGGGTAGAAATCCACACCTCCCCGACCTCGACATCGAATCGTCATCGCTGTCGGCGTGAGCGATCAGTTCCGAAGAGTCGACGAGGTCGTACTCCACCACGGATACATTTTCGATCTCGTTCGAGCAGAGTTTCACTCTCCGGAAGGAGAGACGTTTTCGAGGGATATCGTCCGACACCCAGGTGCGGTCTCGGTTGTTCCCATCGATAGCGATGGTCGGGTGATCATGGTGCGCCAGTTCCGACCAGCCCTTGATCGCTACATTCTTGAAATTCCGGCGGGCAAACGAGACGTTCTCGACGAGCCAACAGAACTCACTGCCCAACGAGAACTGGGCGAGGAAATCGGGAAGCGTGCGAACTCGCTGGAACTGCTCGGAACGTTCGCGAACGCTCCTGGTTTTAGCGATGAACTTTCTTGGGTGTATCTCGGCCGTGACCTCGTCGAAGTTCCTCGTGATGTGCAGGGTGTCGAAGAATCGCATATGCGAATCGAGCAGTTCACCTTCGACGAAGCTTTCGCAATGATTGCCGACGGCACGCTGATCGATACAAAGACCATCGTGGGTCTGTACTTGGCCGCGCCGAAGGTTGGCGGTGGCTGAGTTCACCGACGATCCGGAACTTCCTCTTGACGTTGAGGAGTTTCTCATTTGGTTAGCGGCGGAACGCGGTCGTTCGGCGAATACTCTCTCGGCGTACCGTCGAGATCTCACGTCTTACTGCCGTTGGCTTTCCGAAAACGATCGAACCATTGATTCGGTGCGGCCCGCCGATCTCGACGCTTATGTGGGCGCCTTGCGGGCACGAGGATTAGCGCCCTCGTCGGTTAAGAGGGCGACGGTTTCGGTGCGTTCGCTTCATCGTTTCCGTTCCGATGAGGGTCTTTCCTCAACTGATCCTTCGGCGGCGATCGAGACACCGCGTGTGCCGGCCGGTCTTCCGAAAGCCCTGACCGAAGCAGAAGTCACTTCGCTACTTGAGCAGGTCGTGGGCGAGTCGCCTCTCGATCGTCGCGACCGAGCCATTCTCGAGGTGCTCTACGGAACCGGTGCTCGTATTTCAGAGGTCTGCGCTCTGGGCCTCGGTGATGTTGATCTCGATGGCGGTTTGCTGCGGCTCTTTGGTAAGGGCGCAAAGGAGCGTGTCGTCCCAATCGGTCGGTGGGCCCGAGTCGCGTTGGCTCGTTGGCTCGATGACGATGGGCGACCCACGGTGTGTCCAGAACAATTCGCTCGGCGGACCGATGCCGATGCTGTTTTCTTGAATGCACGCGGTGGCCGGCTCAGTCGGCAAGGGGCTTGGGCAATTGTGAGGAAGTACGGAGATTTAGCGGGACTGGGTGATCGACTCACCCCGCATGTTCTTCGCCACTCCTGTGCCACTCACATGCTCGATCATGGCGCCGATATTCGTGCTGTCCAAGAGTTGCTGGGGCATGCATCAATTGCAACGACACAGGTGTACACGATGGTCTCGAATGACCGTTTATTTGCGGTCTACGAGGCTGCTCATCCGCGTGCGAAGGCGACTCGCCGCTAGCCTCTCTGCCATGAGTGATTCTGGAAACTGGAGTGCCCCGGAGCGGTTCTCGGGCGAAGACGTGGAACTCGTCGATGAGATTGTTCTCTCCGAAGACATTCTCGACGATGACGGCATGGTCATTGGTGAGCATGTCGAAACGATCGATGTTCTTGAAATCGGTGGTCATGGAGTTGTCGTCATTGACGACAAAACCATAGTGACTGATGACGAAGGCGACCTCATGATCGATGAAACGATTGCGATCTTCGATGAAGACGGTGATGTGCTGGTCGATGAAGTCATCACGATCGTCGATGCCGAAGGCGATGTCATGGTCGAAGAACATCTTGTAGCTGCTGATGCTCAAGGCGATGTGCTCGTCGTCGATTCGCTCACTGTTCTTGATGGTTCAGACGTTGACGACCGTCAGCTCGCAGCGGCCCTTCGTGGTGAACTGAATGGCGTAGAACGGGCGCTCGAGCAGCTCGATGCTGGCACTTATGGAATCTGTGAGTCATGTGGCAATGCCATTGAAGATGCTGTTCTTGCCGCAACCCCACAAGCGCGTTCGTGTAGCGCTCATCTGGCCTAGCGAACAGCTCTCGTCTCGTGGCCCGGCTTCTGCATCTCGCTCGTCGGTTCTTCGGAAGCCTTCGTCCTGGCGGACCTTCGGCTGAGGGTCAGCGGTGGGCAGAGTCGCTTCTGGGCCCCGATGAACGAACTATTTGGTGCGCTCTCTCTGGTCCCGATCGTCGCCATTCAGTCGGCGTCGCCAGACGAGTGCAACTCGATCTTGGAGCACGAGCGACGCGACCGGTGTTGGCCGCGGCGCTTCTCCACGATTGTGGGAAATTGAAATCCCGCCTACGCACCCCAGGCCGTGTTGGTGCAACCATCCTCGGAGCCACGATTGTTCGCACGTCCGAAGATGTCAACGAATGGAGTTCCTCGACCTCGTCATGGAAGCGCTCGGTAGGTCGCTATAGAGATCATCCCGAAGGGGGAGCGAAAATGCTCACCGAGGCGGGGAGTGACCCTCTCACGGTGGCGTGGGCTCGCGAGCACCATTTGCCGTCATCGCAATGGACGGTTGATCCAGTCATTGCCGAGGCGCTTCATAGCGCTGATGACGACTGAGGCAGTGTTCAGTCGAAATTCAGATGTTGATCTGGGCGACTTCTGAGGTGCGAAGCGACGGAATCGCCTTATTGGGGCCGTATGGAGGAGTGGCACCAGTTCACGAGGTTGCCCGTCTAGCCTCATAACCGTTCGCACGCGCCGAACACCCCCTCATCATGATCACGCTCGAAAACGTCACCAAGACCTACAAGAACTCGACCGTCGCGTTGCGCGACGCCAACGTCGAGATCGCTAAGGGTGAATTCGTCTTCCTCGTCGGTGCGTCGGGATCGGGAAAGTCGACCTTTATTCGTCTCCTCAACAAAGAAGAGACGCCGGAAAAGGGCCATATTTATGTTGCCGGTAAGGACATCGGACAACTCTCGGGTTGGAAAATTCCCTATCTGCGGAGAAACATCGGCTGCGTCTTTCAGGACTTCAAGCTTCTGCCCACAAAAACGGTGTTTGAGAATGTGGCTTTTGCTCTCGAGGTAATCGGCCGTCCGCGCAGTGTCATCGACAGCCAGGTGCCGGCGATTCTTGACCTCGTCGGGTTAGGTCATAAGTCCGACAGTTTCCCGACAGAACTATCGGGCGGCGAACAACAGCGAGTCTCAGTGGCTCGGGCTTTTGTGAACCGACCACTCATCCTTCTTGCTGATGAGCCAACCGGA
>CAIPQK010000103.1 GCA_903867185.1 uncultured Candidatus Nemicrothrix sp.
CACGTTGAGATCAATCGTGCGCTGAAAAATCGCCATGTCATGCGGGGCTCCACCCTTGCCGACGAGTCGACCGCCCGCCTCTCCACCTCCGGCACAGGCAACCACCCAACGCAGCTCGCCGAAACCCTGCGCGGCCACGATCGCTTCTTCGACCTCACGATCTTCAAGAACGCTCCCACAAACAACTACGCCGCGAGCAGCGAGTTGCTTTCCGATGACCGCACACTTCTGTTCATCACGATCGAGTACTACAACGGGATGGCCTTGCGAACTGAAGTAGAGCGCTGTTGCTTCGCCCAATCCCGAAGCGCCGCCTGTGACGAGAACTGCACGAGATGAGTTGTCGACTGCCGTCATTTGAATCCTTTGGAAAAGGTGATGAGTAATTAGCCGAGATCGGCCAACGGACCAGGAGGACGTAGAGAGAAATCGGTGAGTTCAACGGTGGGATGAAGAAATCCGATCGCGAGTAGTTCAGCAAGCGCATCGCCAACATTTTCTGGACTCATCATGTTGGCACTGAGATGGCCACCCTTAATCCAATCATTGATGCACTCTCCAAGAAGATCTCCACCGAAATCTCTGCCGAAATCGGTGCCTATGGTGGCGCCCACCCGCACGGTGGCAAACCGATACTCAGGGTTCTCGACTCTCCAACCATTAACAAGTTCTTCCAGCGCTGCTTTCGAAGCGCCATAAGGAACTAAGCCTCGGCGTGGACGTCCAACCGTCTCGGAAGAAACGAAAGCGACGATTGCATGTTCATTGAGGTGAGGGAGAGCAGATCGACACATCTGAGATGGACCGACAACGTTGCTGTCGAAGACGCTAAGGAGTTCTTCTGGAGTGGCCTGCGACAGCAGCACCATCGGCGATACCGCTGCAACGTTCACGAGGATATCGATACCCCCGAATTCACGAATCGTTTCGGCGATAATCCTCTCGGGCTCGCCCCGTTTGGTGATATCAGCTGCGCACCACTTGAGTGCGACCTCATCGGCTAACTCTCGGAGATTCTCTTCTCGTCTACCGACCGCCATGACATTCGCACCGGCGGCGGCGAATGACTTCGCCGCCGACCGTCCGATCCCGGCGGAAGCGCCAACAATCAGCACCGAACTTCCTTGCATTCCTGACTCCATTGATCCCCCTAAGTGTCCTATCGAAAAGCCGGAGGCCGCCTACGTCGGTCTGACGAATGCAGCACGAACCACTGCCTGAAACTCTTCGAGCGAAAACGCAAACCGGTTTGAAGCACTCGGGTTGCTCTCTACCGATTGGAAGGCTTGCACCATCGAGGAGAGCAATCGTGACAGTGCGGACGGATCTCCTAAACGGATTGATCCATCGACTTGTCCCCGCCTGATCACGTCAGCCTGCATCTCGAGCACGCGGTCGGCGTTCTGCCGCACTTCCTCCGATGTCGCCTCGTTCTCAGTAGGAACCAATGACGCTGTTGATCGAAGATAGAGATCTGAGAAGGAAGGTCGAGCACGCAAAAATGAAACCTCGAATGAGACGATGCGAGCGACGGCGTCCAAACCATCGGTCGCCCCTTCGAGTGCGTCCTCAAAGGCTGGAAGGAACTCGGAACCACGACGCAGAAAAATGTTGACGTAGAGATCGTCTTTGTTCTCGAAGAACGAATACACCGAGCCCACAGAAAAATCTGCTCGGTCGGCGATCTCTTTCAACGTCGTGTCGTGAAAGCCCTTCTGGCCAAAAATCTCTTCAGCGGCATCAAGGAGTTGCGTGCGACTCAACTGCTGATGCAGCTGGCGTCGTTCTTCTCTTGGATTCGTCGCCCGAATTACGGTCATCACTTGCTCGATGCGTTCGATGGCCACTCAGGACGGTGGTAACCGTCGAAGCGCAACTCTCCACCACGAAGTTCTCGAATGGTAAGGAAGTCGCCCTTATAACCCTTGTGGTCGTGAGGTCCGAACTGCACGTAGCAACTCGGGCCGCCGTTGGTTGCCGGCATCCATCGAATCCGCTCGAGACCCTGTTTGACATCCTTCGGCGTTGGGATTGCCGCGTTGGCAATCCCATGAATAGCTGCTCGGGCCGTGTCGTAGGCAAGAGCCACCACAACATTGCCGGTCTTGCGGCCAAAGCGCTTTACGAAGCGATCGATCATGGCGTTGTAGTTGGGATTAGCGCCGTCTTCGCCGAGTTGGTCGACGCCGTGCCAACCTTCGAGACCTTCCGCCCAGGCATTCGAGTTCGAATAGAACATGAATGCGGTGCCCATCACTCGCGGCGGATCCCAGTCGAGCGCCTTCAGTGCATCGGCGAAGTGGAAGGTGGCGTAGCCATACCCGCCGTAATACAGGCCTTCGGCGCCGAGAGCTCTCATGCTTTCGAGGTCATCTTTCAACCCAACCGGGTTCGGTTCGAGCTTTACCTCGCGAATGATCGTCATACCTAAATCGAGCGCTGCGTCGCGGAAGTAATCCGCATAGTCGCGACCCGAGGAGCCTGCTTCCCAGAAGAGGCCAACCTTGTCGTGTCCATGAGCGTGCAACCACTGAGCGCACATAACGCCTTCGGTCGCAACGTCTCCGTTCGCCACCGTAAAGCAGTAATCGGAGGCAAACTTGTGGGCTCCGGTCCAACCAATGCAGGGCACGCCGAGACGGTTTGCGGTGTCTTGAAGCAACAGACAATTATCCGAAATCATTGGCCCGAGGACGACGACGCAGCCTTCGTCAACAAGCCATTCGTAACCCTTCAGCAACTTGCGATAGTTCTCGCGAGGAAGTCCGCGGGCGTCAGCTATCACGAGTTGAACCGGGCTTCTACGCCAGACGCCCTCATTCATAGCGTCTTCGATCGCCAAAATCGTTGGGTCGATCCAATCGGCGAGAAGCTGATTGAGGTCCATATCAATGAGAATGCCGATCTTGACCGGCTCGAAGGGATCGCCTTGTGTTTTTTGCCCTCTCGTGGGCGGGTAGATGGTGATGTTCTGAACGGCGACATCGGTTGCCGGCCCGCCGCCTTGCCACCAGAACTGGCGATTCGAGTCGCCGACTCCACCTTCGAGGTGGGCGCGAGTTCCGTGCTTCACATTGGTGACAGCGCGATCGGCTTGGGCGATCCCATGGTCGAATGGGGCGGGGAACATTCGCTCTGCGTACTGAAGCTCGCCAGATGACGCATCGGCCTCATTAACGATTCCGCCATGGAGATTCGTCCGCGCGCCACTGTTCTTAGCGGACTTCTTAGAATCGGCTTTCTTTTTTGCCATTGGATCCCCCTAGAGATGCAGTGATTATGTAGCCGAAAAGCGCTCGGTTCGAATGATTGAACTATAGTTCAGCAAACTGAAACCAGAGTCGGAGTCGGTAAATCGCGAAGGAGATCTCGCTCTCGCGGATTCGCCGGCGAACAGATCTGGGGCAACTCCGCACCTGCGGTCGATCCATTTGGGGGCAGCAATGAAGACCGACGAACTGATTCTCGTAAGCGTTGACGATCACCTAGTTGAACCGCCTTCAATGTTCGACGAGCACACGCCGGCAAAGTGGAAAGGCCGGTTTCCAAAGATCGAAAGAAACGACAAGGGCGACGACGTCTGGATGTTCGAGGGCTCAGTAATCCCCAACATCGGACTCAACGCAGTTGCTGGTCGACCAAAAGAAGAATACGGAATCGAACCAACCTCGTTCGATGAAATTCGCCCCGGTTGTTGGAACGTAACGGAGCGCGTAAAGGACATGAACGGCGGTGGGCTCCTTTCCTCAATGAATTTCCCTTCGTTCCCTGGTTTCAGTGGTCGTCTCTTCGCAGCGTGTGATGACAAGAATCTGGCTCTCGATGTCGTTCGCGCGTACAACGACTGGCATGTCGACGAATGGTGCGCTGCCGCTCCCGGCCGCTTCATTCCCATGGGCTTGCCAATTCTCTGGGATGCCCAGCTCGCAGGCGATGAAGTTCGTCGCCTCTCAGCGAAGGGAGTCCATTCCGTGACGTTCACCGAAAACCCCTTCACGCTCGGCTACCCCAGCCTTCACGACGACTACTGGGATCCGTTCTGGCAGGCCCTGTGCGACACAAACACTGTGCTCTCTATCCATCTTGGATCTTCGGGCAAACTCGCCATCACCTCACCCGACGCTCCAATAGACGTCATGATGACTCTGCAGCCAATGAACATCTGCGCCGTTGCTGCCGACCTCATCTGGTCACGAGTTCTTAAAAAGTTTCCCACGATAAAGATCGCTCTCTCCGAAGGCGGGATCGGTTGGATCCCCTATTTCCTCGACCGGCTCGACCGCACCTACGACATGCATCACCGATGGACAGGCCAAGACTTCGGAAACAAAATCCCGAGTGAAGTTTTCCGTGAGCATTTCCTCACTTGTTTTATAGCCGACCCCATTGGCGTAAAGCTCCGTCACGACGTTGGGATCGACAACATCGCGTGGGAATGTGACTACCCCCACTCAGACTCTTCCTGGCCCAACGCTGGCGAAGAGTTCGCCGAGGTGGCACGCGACATTCCTGACAACGAGATCAACAAGATCACGCATGAAAACGCTATGCGCTGGTACTCGTTCGATCCCTTCGTGCATATTCCTAAATCAGAAGCGACCGTCAAGGCACTTCGAGCGAAATCACCCGACCACGATGTCAGCGAACGCGCTTTTGATACTGGTCGGCGAGAGAAGCTTGTTGGCATCGAGGTTGGAAAGCTCAACGCAACGGCGTGAACGCGTTCAACCCCATCGAACGTCCAGTCGGACACCCGCTCGTGTCCCTCGAGATACTTGACGGCTCAATCGCGCTGCTGACCTTGTGCGACACGGATCGACGAAATGCTCTGCGCATTGAGCTCTCACTCGATCTCGAAGCAGCTGTCAATGAAGCGATGGCAGCAAATGTTGATGTGTTGATTCTGACTGCCACTCCCCCGGTATTCTGCTCGGGCGGCGACCTCGACGATCTCGTCACTCCTCGCGCCTCACTCAGCGACATCGCACGAGGTACCGAAGCCCTGGCGAACGCACCCATTCCGACAATCGCGGTGGTCGAGGGGGCAGTTATTGGTGCCGGCATCAACCTCCCGTTGGCCTGCGACGTCATCTTGTGCACGCCTGACGCATCCTTTGACCCTCGCCTCCTCGACCTCGG
>CAIPQK010000104.1 GCA_903867185.1 uncultured Candidatus Nemicrothrix sp.
CATCCTCCCTATGCCTTTGATGTCACTACGCAGCGACCCTCAACGCCGCTTGCACCAACTCCGCCCCGTCAACATTCACGACGACGTTCGCTCATCATCGCTGGCGTTGCCGCGATCGTCGTTGGTGCACTCATTTTGAGTATTGGCATCGCGATACTGCCGCACTCATCAAAAGCTGCTTCGTCGAGTGACCCCGCCTACCAAATGGCCGTCGAAGATCTTCTTCAGTCAGAACTCACAAATCTGATTTTTCTCGAGACGTTCTGGGATGGCTACAGCAACTTCCAAGACGAAATGAAAAATGCTTCAAACGCGGAACGAACGGCAATTCTCGAACGATGGCTCAGCGAGAGCCAAACAGAAGTCGATCAGTTTCAGATCGATCTCCAGCAGATTGAAGACGACTACATCGCGCGCTCCTACAACAATGGTTCCGTGGCCGATTCCATCCGTGATCTCGCCATGAACCATTACAAAACTTGGCAGAACTGGTCCTCACAGATCATGCCCATCGCCAACGAATGGCAGAGCGATCACACCTCGACCCTCAGCCTTTATGGCTACGTCACCGAAGTACATCCAGCACTCGATATCGCTATCGAAACAACGTTCAAAGCGCTTTGCTCAACATTGAAGACAACGCAACCAACCGATGGTTCCTATGCGCAGACCATCACTGATATTTGTCCGGATTCATGAGCGATCAACGAGAAAACTTCACCGATGAAAAAGTCGGTGCACCCAAAACTCAAGCATTCGATGTCAATGGCCCGTGTCTGGCGTGTGGTTCACCCAACGCGCGAAGTTGGGAAACGCCCGACGGCCCGGCGCGACTTTGTCCACCATGCGCAACGCTCAACGGTATTGGTTGTCCGTAACGCGGCAGATGGGTTCAGTGCGTCCCTGCGCTGGAACCAAGACTCACTTCGATGACCTGCCCAGTCATGCTGCTCGCGGCATCGGCAGCGACAAACAACACGGCCCGCGACACTTCTTCCGGTGCCATCCACGCAACTCCAAGTCGATTCATTGCTTGATAGCGCGGCGTGACATCTTCACGAGTGGGCGCATCCATGTCGGGGCAAAAGAGTTTGTACATCGCTTCGTTGTGCAACATCGCGGTGTCGACTGCAGCGGGGGCAATGGCGTTCACGGTGATTCCCTTGTTGGCAACTTCCATCGCCAGCGACTTCACCATGCCGATGACTCCCCACTTTGCGGCCACGTAATGAGAGAGATTGGCATTTCCCATGCGGCCAGCCATCGACGAGGTTGCGATGATGCGTCCATATCGACGTTCGAGCATGTGGGGCAGAACGGCGCGAATGGTTTTGAACGTACCGGTGAGATCGACATCGATCATGTCGTTCCATGTGTCGTCGTCGAGTTCGTGGAACTTTCCGTACCCGGTGACGCCGGCGTTCGCGACACAAATATCGATTTGGCCGAACGCTTCAATACCGGCTTCAACCACCAGGCCAATGCCGGCGGTGTCGCGAATGTCGGCCCGCATCGACATACAACGCTGACCGGTTGCTTCTACGAGCGAGACTGTCTCGGCCAGTTCGGCAGCGGTTCCTAAGGGATAGGGAACGGTGCCAATGTCGGCACAGAGGTCGGTCACGATCAGATCGGCCCCTTCGTTGGCTAAGGCAATGGC
>CAIPQK010000105.1 GCA_903867185.1 uncultured Candidatus Nemicrothrix sp.
GTGTTTGTGCAGCGCGCAGGCATGACCATCGAGCCGGTCTCGCACCTGTTCGACACCTCAACCGGTCGTCCTACTGGACAGCGCGGTTGGTTGGCAGTTGCCCGCAACGGCTTCGACGTCACGTCCGCAGCCGCGTTCCGTGGATTGGCTAACAAGACCAGCTAATCCTCCGGGACCACATTGTTGTGAAGGGTGCTCGTACATGGCGGGCGAGCACCCTTTGCAACTCCCGCCGAACCGCCTAACCGCCTAGGAGCGCCATGACTTCCATTGTTTATGCGACAACCACCGCAGCAGTTCCCGACATTTCGCTTGGGTACACCGTGCGAATTGGTCACGGAGAGCCTTGGGCTGCCAGTGACCCTTTCGTCCAGGCGCACCCTGACTTGTTCTCCGCAGAGTGCCCACCAAACGCCGTGCGACGTACCGTTGCCGAAGCGTTGGTGGAGACAGCAACGAGGGCTCCAGGCGAACGTCGGACGGTGAAGCGTGCCGTCTAAGCAAGACACCGTTATTGCCTTCATTCACGGACCCGACGTCAGCGCATCGTTCGAACGCTCGAAAGAGCAGCTGTTCATGTACGACTCGGTCACGAACCAGCGCATCAAGAACCGCATCACGGCCTATTGCTCGTCTGGTGGACTAGCCGAAGGCCGCAATACGTTGGCGCAATCGTTCCTCGAGGGCGACTGTGACTGGATGTTGATGGTCGACGCCGACATGGGCTTCGAACCCGACATCTTGGACAAGCTGCTGTCAGTGGCAGACCCGTACACAAAACCGATTATCGGTGGACTCTGCTTCGCAAACCGGCAAATCGTTACCGATTCAATGGGTGGGTTCGTCACTCGGGCGTATCCGACCATTCTCAACTGGACAAAGTGCGACGACGGTTTCCACCGATTCGTTGGTCAAATGCACTACCCGGTCAACAGCCTCATCTCGGCCGGCGCCACTGGTGCGGCCATGTTGCTCATTCATCGCAACGTGTTCGAGCGAATTCGAGAAACGTACGACGACCACTTCTTCACCCGAATCATGGGTGACGACGACGTGATGATTAGCGAAGACATTTCGTTTTTTGACCGTTGTCGGGATCTCGAGATTCCATTGTTCATCCACACCGGTGCTCGAACCAGCCACGCCAAAATCTCATGGATTGCCGAGATGGACTTTTGGGATACCGAACTGCCACCGCCGGCAACGGATCGCTGTGCGGTCATCGTGCCGGCGTTACATCGGCCTCAGAACGTTGCACCGCTCATTGATTCACTCAGAGCATCGACCGGTCTGGCGATTCCATACTTCGTTGTTGACGAAGGCGACCAAGTCATGGCCGACACGGTTCTGGCCAATGGCGGCCGAGTCATCACCAAGTCCGGTTCGTTTGCCGCTAAAGCCAACTATGCCGTTGGTCAAACCGACGAGCCCTGGTTGTTGTTTGTCGGCGACGACGTGCACTTCCACTCAGGTTGGCTCAATGCCGCTTTGGACATTGCCAACCGCTACGACAAATCGGTGATCGCCACCAACGATTGCCACAACCCATTCGTCACTCGAGGCGAACACGCAACGCACCCACTCATTGAGCGTCGCTACATCGACGAGTTCGGCGCATCGTTCGACGGACCCGGCACCGTGGCGCACGAAGGCTACGGCCACATGTTCATCGACAACGAATGGACGTTCTTGGCCAAGGCTCGCCAGGCGTTTGCAGCTGCACTTGGTTCTCGAGTGGAGCACCTGCATCCGTTCTACGA
>CAIPQK010000106.1 GCA_903867185.1 uncultured Candidatus Nemicrothrix sp.
GTGCCCGACTTTCCAACACCCCTGCAGTGTTCTGGCTCGACGAGAACCGTGCGCACGACGCGCAGATCATCGCGAAGGTGAAGCAATACCTCCCCGATCACGACACCACTGGCCTCACGATCGAGATCATGGCGCCTGAAGCAGCGTGCACATTCTCGCTGGCTCGTGCTCGTAAGGGTGAAGACACCATTTCGGTCACCGGCAATGTGTTGCGCGATTACCTCACCGACTTGTTCCCGATCATGGAACTCGGCACCAGCGCCAAGATGCTTTCCATCGTTCCGCTTATGAACGGTGGCGGTCTGTTCGAAACCGGTGCCGGCGGTTCCGCACCCAAGCATGTACAGCAGTTCGTGAAGGAAAACCACCTTCGTTGGGATTCACTCGGCGAGTTCCTTGCGTTGGCTGCGTCACTTGAACATCTTTCACAAACCACCAACAACGAGACTGCGCAGATCCTGGCTGACACGCTCGACCGTGCAACTGGTTCGGTGCTTAACGAGAACCGTTCACCGTCACGCAAGGTGAACGAACTCGACAATCGCGGCAGCCACTTCTTCCTTGCTCTCTACTGGGCCCAGGAACTGGCCAAGCAAACCGACGACGCTGCGCTCGCTGCGAAGTTCGCACCGATTGCTGAGGCCCTTACTTCCAAGCAGGCCGAGATCGTTGATGAACTCAACGCCGTGCAGGGAAAGCCCGTTGACATCGGTGGCTATTACATGCCTGACGATGCGAAGACGATCGCTGCGATGCGTCCGAGTGCCACATTTAACAAGATCATCGACTCGATCTGATTACGACCACGGCAATCGCACCGGTAATCTTTCGTCATGAAACACGCCTTAAAGAAGCCCGACGCAACGAAACAGCAACGGCGAAATCTGATCATTGCTGGGGTCGGTGCGGCGGTCATCGTGCTGGGCGGCGGTCTGGTTCTCTTTGGCGTCTTTACCGACAATCCTCCGAAACCGACCTCGGTTGAGTTGAACAACGCATCATCAGGTTCCGGCGGCACCGGAGCGACCGAGGCCAACAAAGACGGGTCGTCGAGCACAGTGGCCGGCGCTGGCAAAAGCGGTACCGGTGCAAACAGTGCCCGCACTGGTGGCGGCGGCGGTGGTGGAGGGGGTGCTGGAAGAGCGGCCAAGAACAACCAGGACCAGCAGAATTCAAACCGCTCGCAACGGACACAACGGTCATCTCCAACGACAACTCAGCTGGCTCCTGCCACCACTGCTGCACCTGTCACGAGCCCGAGTACAACAGCAATGCCGACGACAACCACCACCCAGAACACGACAACAACTCTTCGCTGAATCAGCGGAATCCCGGCGTGAACTTCGTCGAAAGCCTGACCAGTTTGGCCCTCATGGCGGATTTCACCAAGGCCGAACCGGGCAGTACGCTGTCGTCGCTGCGCTCGTAGCTCAATTGGATAGAGCATCTGACTACGGATCAGAAGGTTGGGGGTTCGAGTCCCTCCGAGCGCGCCACATAAGTGCAGTTCAGAAGGCTGAGGCCGGTCTCGTCGTCGACAAGTTCAACCTAAGGCCCTTGCCGAAGGGTCGACGTCGGGCCGATAGCCGGCAGCGATGACGTCGACCGAGCACCGAGGCGTGAGCACCAGTACGACACCGGCTGGAACGACGACACGTTCGGTATAGCCATCGGGCGACCACCGATGCAGTGCGCCGCCGAATAACAGCCAGAGTTCGGCGTTCACCAGCAGGAAGACGCCATCGGGAAGTTCATGAGCGGGCGCTTCGAACGTGCGGCGATTTTCGTTTCCGTCGAGTCGATGTGCGTGGAGGATTTCATCCATCGCCGGCGCGCGCGGGCTTTCCAACGGGTAGAGCCCGTCGAACAATGAAAGAAACTCGTTGAACGCCGCTTTACGACATTGGAAACACGGACGCTGCCCTGCAGCCAACGCCGTTGCTTCATCGAGAAAGAACAGTTCGGTGTGGTGACCCGGCGCCATGAAGGTATCGGGCGGACCGAGCCCATCGGTAACGCACACCAGCCATCGCTTGTTCACCCACGGCCGCACAACTCGTCCGTCTTTGTGCAGCGGTCCACGGTTGCCAAAGAACCGATGTTTCGTGCCCACATAGAACTCGCCGAGTGGAGTGACGTAGTTGTTGCGTTCTGTTTCCGCCATGGAGTGATTCTCTTCTGTTCTTGGGAGCGAGTGTCGGATTCGCACTGTGGTCGGTGGCCGGCGATCGCTCAGGATGCGGCAGTACCGGGAATTGCCTGCTTCTCCACCAGAGCTTGTAGGGCTTCTTCCATTAGTGGGATGGAGCTCACCGGGAATCGCACGCTCGCCCCAATCTCAATGCCGTCGCGCTTCGGACCCGGACGACGCACATTGATTCGATAGGTCCACCCGATCGGGGGCACCTCGACGACCGGGCCGCCAACTTCGTCAGCCCACTCGAAGTTCTGCCAGCGATGGCCAGCGATCGCTGTGCCATCAAACAGTCCGAGAAATCTCTGAAGATCATCAACAAGTTCGAAGGCGATGTAGCCGTGTTGAACGGCAGACGGCCGTGTCAGCGTTTCGGACTCGTTCTGACAACACCCACGGGTGTTGATGCCGAGTCTCCAAATCGACTCGATGATGCCAGCGAGTTCGACATCAATCTGCGCTGCGCTATCTCCCACCGATACCAGCACCGTTTCGTGATGTCGCCTCTGATTTGTTCTCTCCACCAACAAGGTTCCTTCCGCCTAGCGACAGCGCTGAAGGTACTTGTGGAGTGTGACACTCCAATAAAGGAGTTCTCAGTTATGTGCAGTCAGCTCCGACGTCGACCGACCTGACCCCGGGATTGCGACTCTTCGCTCCAAATCGTGTGGTCGACTGTCGTTGCATCGACTCCGATCTGCGTTGCAGCTTCCATCACA
>CAIPQK010000107.1 GCA_903867185.1 uncultured Candidatus Nemicrothrix sp.
ATTACCGACATCATCGATCTGCGCGGCGAATGGAGCGACGAGAACTTCGTTGCTCGCTATGCACCCGAGGTGAACTACCACTACCTCGGCACGCATGACGATGGTGGCTCGCAGGATGACGAGTGGTTCGAGGCCGGGCTCAATGTCATCCGAACCGTTCAGGACCTCGGTGGCAAAGCCGTTGTGCATTGCCACATGGGCGTGAATCGTGCGCCGTCGATGGCCTATCGCATGCTGCTCCACACCGGCCACGATCACATCGAGGCACTCGAACTCATCCGAGATGCACGCCCGATTGCCGGGATCATTTACGCACCGGCTGCAATCAGTCACCACCTGCGCAGCAATAGCGTCGATGGCCTCACTGCCACCGAACGCAAGGTCCAGGTCCGCAACTGGTTAAACGACAACCCGGTTGATCTGCACTGGGTGATATCCCGGATTCGTCAGTCGGAGTCCTGAAGACTGTTGCCATACCCATCGGCGGAAGGGAACCCCAATGCCTGTCTGTATGTGCTGTCCCAACTTCATCAGCCCCGGCGTTGCTCGCTGCGAGAACTGTGCCGAACCCGCTGGCACACTCTTCGACTGCCCAGTGTGCGGTTCCGAGGTTCTCGAAGGAGAGACCTTTTGCCACCGTTGTAACTCCTACATCAGCGCCGACGGAAAGAGAGGCGGTGACACCCCTATGGCAGATTTCGATGAGCCAGGCCTTGAAGGCGACGGCTACGAAGACCAGGACGAGTTCGAGGAAGAGGAAGAGGAGCAAGACTCCGATTCCGACGAAGACGACGAGTCCTACTGATCACTCTCGACCCCTTACGGTTCAGGAGATTTCAGGCGAAACCCAACCGGTCGGCGACCTCGTTCGACCCCACGACGATCAGCTCACTGACCGCTCGACTTATACCTATATATAGGGGAGTCACTTCAGTGGCGTCTTCGGGCGTCATGGCGACCAGAATCACCGTGTCGAACTCAAGGCCTTTGGCCCGGCGGAACGTCTCGCAGACCACGGCCCCATCGCCCCGGTCCTCCCACGCAACAAGGTCAAGACGCCTGCGCAGTTCGTCACGCACATCGCGATCGAGGGTCACGACGCCGATGCTGGCCGCACTCCGCTCGTCGTCCTCGACGATCCGGTCGATCTCTGCCTCGACGACCGAAGCAACATTGTCGATGTCGGTGGCGACGTAGAAATGAATGCCAAGTCCCTCGGGCGAATACACCGGCGACGGCGCACCGCCGAGACCGCGACGCAAGAGATGGGCAATCGGGTGGGCGTTGCGAAAGTTTGACGCCAGTTCAACTTGAACCCAACCATCATCGGCCTGCGGGAAGACGAAACCGCGCGAATAAACGCCCTGGCCTTCGTCGGCGAGAAGCAACATGCGACGGCGACCGTCGGGATCAAGCAACGACTCCAACAATGCGATCCATGTCGGACTGAAGTCCTGGGCTTCATCGATAATGATCGTGTCGAAATATTCGCCGACCTTGTCCCAGTTGCCAATGATGTGACCGGTTGCCACGGTGTCCCACCAATCCCCCATTTCGTCAGGGGGAAGATTCGGCCGTTCAAGCGGAGGCATTCCTTCGAGACCGAGCGCCAGTTCATAAAACGAATCGATCTTCACCGACTCATCGATCGCGATTCCAAATTGTTCTCTTAACGACGACGCAAGCGGATCGTTGTAACAGGTGAGCAGAACTCGATCGTCTTCACTCCATGCTTGGCGCGCCCATTTGATGCCCAGGAATGTCTTTCCCGTTCCGGCTCCACCGCGAACAATGACTCGACGATTATGGAGAAGTGACGTCAATGAACTGATCTGCGCCTCACACAGCTCCGCTAAGCGCTCACGGGTGTAGGTCGTAATCGCTTCTGGGTTCCATTTGAAGTCAGTGGTCGGTCGAAGGCGGCGAACGATGGCCTCAATCGCTTGACCATCAAGCGCGGCGTTGTAGCGATAGGCAGCTATCGCCATCCGCTCCACTGCAGCGTTTGCATCTTCCATCGCTCCGGCAAGAAGCACCTGGTCGGCCTTGATATCGGGAGTGAGATCGCCGTCAATCGCAGGCGAGTTCGGAAGAGCCACTCCCCAACCAATATCGAAATGCGCAAGTGAGTCGTCGAGCGTTCGAACGAATTCCCGAAGCTTGTAGGTATAGCGTTGGACCTGATCAACCGGCTGAGGATCGAGCGCGTAGCCCTTCTCGCCGTGCCAGATGCCTTCACGAATTGCGATGCGGTGGCTCTTTACTTCGACAACGATCACACCCATATCGGGATGGATCAGAACGATGTCGGTCTGGCTGTCGCGCGCGTCGTCACGAATCCCGACATCGGGAATCACGAGCCACTTCTCTCGAAGCGTGTCGGCGAATGCTCGAACAACCACCCGTTCGGCGTCGTTCTTCAATGTCTCAAATGGAAAATCCTGAGGGATCAGCTGTCCCATATCCGCCTCTTTCGCCGCGCCGTACCCGCTGAGACTGCCACAGGATTAGGGCGTTGAGAAATGGTGGCTCAGGCCATCAATGTCATCACTACAAACGCAATGGGAAAGGCACATACGTAGCAACCACCGAACACAACAAGCACCCATGTGGGGACCCGATAGACGAGTCGCTGGTCTGCCCGGCCGTTGTTCTTCGCCACGATTCGCCCGAGGATGAGCAACCCAAGTGCATTGAGTGGCACCACTGTCAGCATGCCGACGAACGAACTCATTGCCCCCAGCGTGAGGATGCCCATCACCGGTGCAACGAAGAAGATCCACGCCAAAAGTGCGTTCGCACCTGCGACTCCGTGTTGGGCGGCTAACGCTGGGTGCACTCCTTTGCGGGCCTGGGACTGAGCGATTCGTCGAGCGATGTCGGCAAGCGACATATCGATCGCAACTTGCGTCGACGCTGACGGCAGCAGTCCTGTTCGGTGTCCTCTTGAGTTAGACATCAATGGCGCCATTCCACGGTTGGGAGTTGCGTTGATTCAGTTCTCTCACTCCCTCACGTGCACCCCATTCGGCTGCAGCGTTGACTGCGACCGGGCCCAGAACGAAGACCGCTTTGTCTGTGAATGTGCTGTCATCGCCGGAAAGAACC